>CAKZQZ010000076.1 GCA_937142855.1 uncultured Alphaproteobacteria bacterium
TGGTTACAACTGAATAAGAAAAAAAAAAAAGTTTCAATTCTTTCAAAAGATAGGGAAAAGATACATGCACGAAACGTTCACGAAAAATTACAAAAAAAAATAAAAAATGGGTTTTATCATTTTCTGATGGAGATAAAAAACAATACTCAAATCTAATTTTAACATGTCCGTTCCCTCAATTAAAAAAACTTTCTAAAAAAATTATTCAACATTCATTTCTTAAGCAAAGAATAAAGATGGATGCAAATATAACTGTAATGATTTCTTTGAATAAAAAAATTAATACAGTGAGCAGTTATTTTTTTGATGATCCAATTTTAGGATGGGCAGCCAATGAAAACACAAAAAATAGATTTAAAACTAATAAAAACTTATGGACATTACAAAGTACGTATAAGTGGGCCAATAAACACATTAATAATAATAGAATAAATAAAAATAAAAACTCTCAAATTTTGATTAAAAAGTTTTTTAATCTTTTAAAGATTAAAGATATTAAACCCGAAGATATAATAAATCATGGATGGAAATATTCATCTAACTCTAAACCTCCAAAGATTAATAGTTATTGGAATTCATCACTGAAAATTGGAGCTTGTGGGGATTGGTTTGTAGGTCCAAGATTAGAGTCTGGCTGGATTAGTGCAATGGATTTATATAAGAAAATAAAAAAATAATTTACTCGTAATTTTTTAATCTGTATTCCCAATTGCCCATTCGATTATAAGAAACTCTAATAATTTTACCTGTTTTACTGTCATACCAGATATCAAAATCTAGTCTTTTGTCCTTAGGAATACTCATATCTTTAGATCTTAATTTAAAGTGATCAGTATTATAAATTTTTCCATACTGCTCTATTTTTTCTTTTTTTATGAATGTCACTACTTGCTCTTTAATGCTTCCTGATACAGGACTTATTTGACTATTTGCTTGTAAAATTTTATGGTTCCACCAACTTCCAATTACGTTATCTAAAGATCCTTTGCCGGTATAGGATGAGCCTTTAATTTCAAATTCTTTATTTTCTTTATCGAATGATAAATTTACAAATTTTTCTTTATTATTTTGTTTCGTTTTAGAGTTAAAGGATACCAGCTGGTCATCTAAATATTTCTCTTCAGCGTAACTTTCAACTTTAAATATTGTGGCTCCTAAAAGTTTTACTTCAAATTGTATCTGATTTGTAACAATTGTTTCTTTACCCTTTCTCTTAAAAAAATAAAAATTATATCCAATAACTTCATTATTTCTTAAAACCTCCATCTCTAATTTATTAAAATTATTATAATGACCTATATGACCAAAAGAATTAGCTGATGATGAAAATAGAATAATAAAGATGAGAAAGATTTTTTTCATATAGTAATTTTAAATATAAAGCTTATTATTTTATATAGATAAAGTATTCAACAATATGTTCCTCAAAATTAAAAATGTTCCAAACGTTTGGTGGAGTTCAGATAAGCCATTAAATTTTAAACCAAAAATCTCAACATTTCTTTTTTTGTGTTTTGGTTTAATTTTGTTTGGTTTAGGTGAGGGGCTTTTAATTGTGTCTTTTACAGGCGCTTCACCTTGGAGTGTATTAGCGCAAGGAATTTCTCTTAATGTTAATCTATCAATTGGAACCATCACTCTTTTTATAAGTATAGGCGTTCTATTCCTTTGGATTTTTTTAGATCAAAAACCTGGAATTGGAACAGTATTAAATGCAGTAATAATTTCTGTGATGATAGATCTTTGTATTAATTTTGTTCCAACACCAACAAGCTATATTTACCAATTAATCTTAGCAATTTGCTCTGTGGTATTGGTCGGTCTAGGTGGCGGGATTTATGTAGTTGCAAATCTAGGACCAGGACCAAGAGATGGTTTGATGATTGGTCTTCAAAAAAAAACAAACTTGCCAATTGCTTTAGTTAGAGCATTATTAGAAATTACTGTTGTAACAATTGGTTGGTATTTGGGTGGTGTTGTTGGAATAGGAACTTTATTGTTTGCTTTTGGAATAGGGCCTTGTGTAGCTTTGGGATTATATTTAGTTAATAAACTATTTAATTAAGCAGCAGCACCTGATTTTTCATTTCGTTTTCTCTCATGTGGATCTAGAATTGCTTTTCTCAATCTACAAGAAGTAGGAGTAATCTCCAATGCTTCATCAGTATTTAACATACTTAATTGTTCTGCAATTGACATTTTTCTTACAGGTGTAAGTACAACGTTTTCATCAGTACCTTGAGTTCTCATGTTAGTTAATTTTTTACCTTTCATGACATTAATAATCATGTCACCTGGTTTTGGAGTTAGACCAACAATCATACCTGCATAAACTGGATCATTATGAGTAACAAACATTTCACCTCTAGCCTGAAGGTTAAAAATTGCAAAAGCAACAGCTTTTCCTTGTTCCATTGCAATTAACGCACCATTTCTTCTACCTTCCATATCTCCTTCATAAGCACCATACCCATGGAAAATTCTATTAATTACACCGTTACCTTTTGTAAGAGTTAAAAATCTACTCGTGTAGCCCATTAAACCTCTTGTAGGTGCATGAAAAATAAGTCTCTTTTTATCTTTTCCTGTATCTTTTAAAT
>CAKZQZ010000077.1 GCA_937142855.1 uncultured Alphaproteobacteria bacterium
TTTGCCAGCGCCAACTGGGCCACCAATCCCAACCTTGAGAGGGCCATGTTTATTAATCATGTTTGATATATCCTATTTTTAAGAGTTTCGTGATACATGCTTGATAGGTCTGCTATAAAAGCTGAGTTTCCAATATCATTTATCCCACATTCTTCATATATAAGAGCTTGATTTTTAATAATTGGAATGAGTTCTATTAAGATTTTTTGACCTGCACTTTGACCAAGTGGAATATGCTTAACTCCAATATTTACCAGGTTAGCAACAAAACTTTGTAAATATGCAATTACAAGATGTTTTAATGGGATTTTGAAATATAAACCAGCTAGGCTAACGGCAACGGGGTAGGCTAAATTCTTTTTTATATTATATCCCCAGTTTTCACTTATGTTTTTACAGAAGGCTTTTCCTAATTGTTTTGTTTCAATCCAGCGTTCTTTTGAACTGCATAAAGCAAATGCAAGTTCATTAACATCCTGACCTTTGTATGAATTTACTAGTAAAATACAGTCTGTTTTGCCTGAACCATAAGTGATCAAGTGATGAATCCAATTTTTTAAATTAAACTCGTCTTTAATAAAGTTCAGCTCAATTGCTGCTTCTAAACCATGAGAGAAATTATAACTACCAATTGGAAAGCTGGGAGAAAACCATGATGCTAATAATTGATGGTAATCAAAATTATAACTGTTTTTATTAGTGTTTGTGTCCATGTGTTCTTCCTAAGCCGTAAGCACCACCTTCTGGAGAGAACTCTTCAGATATTTTTTTAATTGAACCACCTAACCTTATAATTAAATTCTCAATAACTTTATCTTCATGAATTAATAAGCGATTAGTTTCAATTTGACATGGAATATGTCTGTTACCAATGTGCCATGCGAATTTTATTAGGTCTTCACTCCTAATTTCTATTAAGGTTTCTTTCGCATACTTTATTAAAATTAGATTGCCGTCATCTAATAAAAAACCATCATCTTTATTAACTGAAATTGTTTCAGGCAAATTTACTAAAAATTCAAGCTTATTGTCCGATATAAGTTTTTTCCTTCTAATAAATCTATCATTATAATTAAGCGTGATTGTATCTATTACATTTTTATTGATAGGTTTTTGTATTACTTTTTCTACTAACATTTTATCCAACTAAAATAAAAAATATCTTTGTGCTAATGGAAGCTCTTTTGCTGGTTCACAGGTCAGGATATTCCCATCGGCTGTAACTTCATACGTCTCTGGATCAACTGATATATCTGGGCAATAATTATTAAATACCATGTCCTTTTTTGATATATTTCTAGTATTTTCAACAGCTATAGTGTTTTTTGCTATTTTTAAACTTTCTAGACTACCCAGTTTCAGAGAGTCTTTACTTACGAAAGTTACAGAAGAAGATTCTAATGACCTTCCAAAGCTCGAAAACATAGGTCTTGTATATACAGGTTGCGGGGTAGGGATAGAGGCATTTGGGTCTCCCATTTGTGCACAAGCTATACTGCCTCCTATAACAACCATTTCGGGTTTTACTCCAAAAAAAGCAGGGTCCCATATGACAATATCAGCTCGCTTACCTTCAGTTATAGAACCAATATGTTGAGAAATACCATGAGCTATTGCGGGGTTAATGGTGTATTTTGCAATGTATCTCTTTACTCTTACGTTGTCGTTATCTCCTGTTTCGTCCTTTAATTGTCCTCTTTGAGTTTTCATTTTATGTGCTGTTTGCCAAGTTCTTATAATTACTTCACCAACTCTTCCCATGGCTTGGCTATCTGAAGCTATAATAGAAAAAGCACCCATATCATGAAGAATATCTTCAGCAGCTATTGTCTCTTTTCTGATACGGCTCTCTGCAAACGCCACGTCTTCTGGAATGGATTTATCTAAGTGGTGACATACCATTAGCATATCTAAATGTTCTTCAAGAGTGTTCACCGTATATGGCCTTGTTGGATTGGTTGATGATGGAATAACATTTTCTTTGCCACAAACTTTTATTATATCTGGTGCATGGCCTCCACCTGCCCCTTCAGTATGAAAAGCATGAATGGTTCTGTCTCTTATTGCTTTGATTGTATTTTCTACAAAACCACTCTCATTTAAAGTGTCAGTGTGGATCATTACTTGAATATCCATATTATCTGCTACATTTAGACAGTTATCTATGGCTCCAGGAGTGGTACCCCAGTCCTCATGAAGTTTTAAAGCACATGCACCTGCATTGACTTGTTCAATTAACGCATCAGGTTTTGAAGAATTACCTTTACCAGCAAATGCTAAATTCATAGAAAAAGAATCTGCTGCTTGTATCATTCTTCCTATATGCCAAGAGCCAGGAGTACAGGTTGTAGCTAACGTTCCATGAGCTGGTCCTGTGCCTCCGCCAAGCATTGTGGTTAAACCAGAATGAAGAGCGTCTTCAATTTGCTGTGGGCAAATAAAATGAATGTGTGAATCAAAACCACCTGCAGTAATTATTTTACCTTCCCCAGCAATTATTTCTGTTCCAGGACCAATTATAATATCAACTTGAGGTTGTGTGTCAGGGTTTCCAGCTTTGCCAATTTTATGAATCAAGCCATCCATAATTCCAATGTCTGCTTTATAAATTCCACCAATATCAATAATTAATGCATTCGTAATTACTGTGTCTACAGCACCATTTTTTCTGGTAACCTGCGATTGCCCCATACCATCTCTTATTACTTTACCACCACCAAATTTTACTTCTTCTCCATAAACGGTAAGGTCTTTTTCTACTTCTATAAATAAATCGGTATCAGCTAATCTAACTTTGTCGCCAGTAGTTGGACCATACATTTCGCTGTATGATGACCTAAAAATTTTTGAACTCATCATAGTGCTCCCATTATTTTTTGATTAAATCCAAAAATTTCTCTTTTACCTTTAAAATCAATTAATTCGATTTCTCTAGTTTGACCTGGTTCAAATCTTACTGCAGTACCTGAAGGGATATTTAAACGTTTACCCATACTATTTTCTCTATCAAAAGAAAGAAATTCATTGGTCTCATAAAAGTGGTAATGGCTTCCTACTTGGATAGGACGGTCTCCAGTATTAGAGACTTTTATTGTAATAGCTTGAGAATCTTCGTTGAGAATAATTTCTTCACTTTTTGTAATAATTTCGCCAGGTTTCATAATAGTCTCCATTATCGTATAGGGTGGTGAACTGTTACCAGTTTAGTTCCATCTGGAAATGTAGCCTCTACTTGAACTTCGTGTATCATATCTGGAATTCCAGTCATGCAGTCTTCTTTTTTCACGACATGAGCTCCTGCTTCCATTAGCTGAGCAACACTTTTACCATCTCGGGCTCCTTCTACAACAAAATCACTAATGAGAGCTATAGCTTCTGGGTAATTAAGCTTCACACCTCTTTCTTTCCTATTTCGAGCAACAATGGCTGCTAAACTAATTAAAAGTTTGTCTTTTTCTCTAGGTGATAATTTCATATTTACTCCTTAATTATTCCAAACTTTAGGAAGAACATTATCAGAAAATATTAATATTAATTCTTTTTGTATTTTTTTCAAATTGAAGGCATCTTTTGCAACAATTCTGACTAAAATTTTATCATTCCAAATAGAGTGAGATAACAAAACATCTTCTGAATTTTTGATTAATGTTGTGATCTCATTCTGTTTAGATAAAAAACTTTTGCCATATATAAAAATGTTACTCACAGCAACCGCATCCTGGGCAGATGCAATATTTGATAGATTATCTTTAATATTATCACTCAGACAAATTGCTTCAGCATGTATTAGTTTTTCATTTAAAAAGATTTTCCAATTATCTTTTATGAAACCTTTTTCTAAAATCTCACCCATTGCGGTTCTTCCAAAAATCATGGACTCTGCCATTAAAAAATTTGATTTTGGTTGAATTTTTACTTCAATATTTCTAGCAAAGTTACAAAGGTTAAATAAAATTAATTCTTGTGGAATCCAAAACAGTTTGCTCGAGTTATCAACTTTTAAATTTATGTTAATTTTAGCATTATCTTCTAAACCCTTATAAACTCTTTCTGCAGTTTGAGTTGTCACAAAGGTATTTGAGTTTTTTATGATATCAATATCGTAATTAAATTTATCACCACTCGTTAATCCACCTGCAGTATTAACTAAAACTAACTCTTTAATTGGTTGCTCATGTTTGTGATAAAAAACTTTTGCTGAGCCTGATTGATAAAAACGTTTAATGTCATCATTATTTATTTCAACATTAATATCACCATGAGCTCTTTGAAATTTTTCTTTATAAATTGCATTCAAATGCTGACTGCTTCTCTTAATTTGTTTTTGTCTATTATAGCTTTCGAACCCTTATATACAATTTCTCCGCGTGTCATTGCAAATATATTATCAGCTCTTTGGAATGCAAAATCAAAATATTGTTCTACTAAAACTATAGCCATATTTTTCTGAGACTTTAAATAATCAATTACTTCTCCAATCAGTGTTATAATATTAGGCTGTATTCCTTCAGTAGGCTCATCCAAAAGTAAAAGCTTTGGTTTAGTAATAAGAGCTCGAGCTATTGCAAGTTGTTGTTGTTGGCCACCTGACAGGTCACCTCCCTTTCTTGACAGCATTTTTTTTAAAACAGGAAAAAGTTCATAAATTAAGTTAGGAATATATCTTTCATTTTTTTTTAAAACAGAAAACCCTGACATAAGATTTTCTTCCACTGTCAGCAGTGGAAAAATAAAACGACCTTGAGGTACATACCCAACTCCTTCAAAAGCTAGTTCATGGGCTTTAAAATTTGTAACATTTTTTTTATCTAAAAAATAATTACCAGAACTACTTGGATGATTGCCGGATAAAACTTTTAATAGTGATGTTTTCCCAACACTATTAGACCCCATTAG
>CAKZQZ010000078.1 GCA_937142855.1 uncultured Alphaproteobacteria bacterium
TGGAAAAGAGCCTTAAAATACGAGGATGATAATATAATTATAAAAAGAATTAGTCAAAAAATAAAAGATACTGAATAAAACCTTTTACATAGACGCACCTGCAAAAATTAACATAAATTTGTTTGTAAAAGAAAAACAAAAAAATGGACTTCATTTATTAGAAAGCGATATTTGTTTTGTAGAATTAACAGATAGTATTTTCTTTCGGTTAAGTGAAGAAGATGTATTTTTACAAAACAACCTTATAAAACAATTTTTAATCAATCCACATGATAATTTAATTCTAAATGCTTTAAATAAATTTAGAAAGTTAACCGGTTGGAATAAAAAATTTTCTATTTATCTAAAAAAGAAAATTCCAATTGGTGCTGGACTTGGAGGTGGTTCAGCTGATGCGGCGGCAACTCTGATTTTATTAAGGAAATTATATAATTATGAAACTAAAGTTAACAAACTATCAAAGAATGATCTTTTTAAAATTGGTAAGTCAATTGGATCAGATGTTCCAGCATGTATAGAGAGCAAAGACTTAAAAATGAAGGGATATGGAGATGAAATTATAAGAAATAAAATGCCCTATAATTTTTATTTTTTAATAATTAATCCAAATATAAAGTTATCGACTAAAGATGTTTTTAATCATTTTGAAAAAAGTTCAGATAAAAAAATTCAAAAAACTCAAATGTTCTTTAAAAAAATTATTATTTATAATTCCCTTGTTTCATCTGCAGTATATCTAGAACCTGAAATATTAAACATCTTGGATGGTTTCAAAAAATCAAAAAGTATTGTTGCATATGGGATGACTGGGAGTGGGTCATCATGTTTTGGTATCTTTAATAATTTAAGTGATATTGAAAATTCTTTAAAATATTTTAAGAAAGAATATTTCACATGGTTTGGCAAAAAAAAAGATTATAACCTTAATAGAGTGGTTTATTCTAAAGTTCTTGAAAATAAATATTAAATAATGTAATTCAGTAAATTATTGGGGCGTAGCCAAGTGGTAAGGCATCGGGTTTTGATCTCGTGTACCGTAGGTTCGAATCCTACCGCCCCAGCCAAATCATTTTAAAATTGATAAATAAATATAAGTTTTTAAGTTTCTCATGAGAAAATTTATATATTTCTACTTAATGACATTCATGTTCTTTAGACTGTCAAGACATTCTGTTATAATATTGCTAGATACGTCTTTAAATTGATCTCTCAATTTCTTTTCATTAATCGTTTCTTGCTTCAGTATATAATCTATGATGTTTTTGAACTTATCAGGTATTTGAACACTACCCTTCAAGCTTGTTAAATAAGATTTATTTTCTCTTATTTCAAATTTTATTGAATTATCAATTAGATATGTAGATCCTTCAGACACAATACTTTTAATAGAATAGGGTTGCATCCTATATGTCCAATTCTGAATAGCATTAGTAACAACCTCTAGCGCTTCCTTAGAATTAACTACGTTGTTCAATTCGTTGGATAGTTTTTTTAAGAGACTTTGAAGATCATCCTTGTTGGATTTTACCCTAATATCGCTTCTCATAAATTCATTCAGAATCATATTTTGCCATAGACTTGTCATTGCATCTATAGATTTAAAATACGTTAATCCAAAAGCTATGTGTAAAGCTCCATTTTGGGAGGCTAGTGCGTCATGATATTGACCTCTTGGAATGTAGAGTAAATCTCCGGGTTTAAGGGTGACTTGTTCAATAAGTTTTCCAGCTCTTTTTCTTCTTTCTTCTCCACTTAGTTTAAATACTGGATGATTAATTGGACTTTTCTCAATATTTTCATATATGTTCCAAACTTTTTCACCCTCAAAATGAATGGCAAAGACATCATGTAGATCAAAGTGTGGGCCAAAAGCTTGGCGACTTGCCATAGAAAAGTATAAGTTTCCTTGGCACCTACCATTCGTTAGCTTTTGAAGATCATCTGCAAATTTCAATAAATTAAGATTATGCTTTTGTATATCATTCAAAATGATAGAAGCTCCTCTGGAAACCAAATCCTGTACCTTATTAACATCAGGTCTGTAATTTTGTCCGTTTGTATCTAAACTTAGTGAACTGTAATCATTATAATTTATTTTTTTTTGATCTAGCATCATTATGAAATTATGATTATTCCATATATTTGTTTTTGAAAGTATTTCATCTAGGATATCTAAACTCATTATGTTTTCAAAATTCTCAATAAAATTGGGCTTGTGTAGATAATTCTTGCCAAAATGATTTTTAAAAAAACTGTTTCCAAATTTTTCTTTAAGATTATTCAAGATTATTTCTCCTATAAAGTCTCTATAATGGCTTCAACGGGCTAAAATTTAAAACTATATAAACCATTATTGTTAGTTAATAAAAAAGGGGACTTTGGTTCTAATTTATATAATTTCTGTTTCAGTCTATAAATATGCGTTTCTAAAGTATGCGTATTTATACTTTCTGAAATACCCCAGATTGAACTTAATAAAACATTTTTAGTTATTTCAATGTTTTTATTATTACATAAATATAGAAGGAGTTTATTTTCTTTTTCGGTCAGGTGTTCTTTGTTTTTTGAGTTAAGGTTAATTAGAACTTTTTTATATGGTAAAAATTTTAAATCATTCATCAAAAATATTTCAGAATTTTGGAAAGAATTTGTACTTAATAATTTTTCTAATTCTTTCAAGAGACGAGAGACTTTAAATGGTTTTTCCAAAAGAGTGATTTCCATTTTTTCTATATTAATAAAATGGTAACCTTTATTATAATAACCTAATGACTTAATAAAGTTATTTTTAAAAGTTAATTTCTCAAGAAATTTTTTTAAATTTTCACTTATGTTATTTAGGTTTAGAATTAACAGACTAATTTTTAATGTTTCAATTAATTCGATTACATTTTTTTCATCTGTTGCTCTATGAATCTGATAAATATCCAGTACAGAAAGTTGTTCTTTTAAAATCTGGTTTAATTTTATTTCTTTTTCATATATTAATATAACAAATTTTTCTTCCACAACTTAGACCTTAAAACTAAACTTCTATTATGAATAATATAAACTTAACAGTAAAAATAGAAAGGGCAATATCAGAACTGCGAAGAGGTGGTAAAATTGTTATTACTGATAATGTCAAAAACGTTTCCATTTTACTAACGCCAGCTGAGCTAATACAAGATGATACAGTAAGTCAATTTTTGAATTTAGCAAAGTCTAGACCAAACATACTGTTATCCGCTAACCGTTGCAAAGCAATAGGTCTAAATACAGATAATAAACCTTGTTCGATACTGATTAATAAGCAATGGACTTCCTCAGACATTATGTCGGTTTGTCTACCACTATCTAACCAAGAAAGACCAGAAATCAGCGGCGTTGTCTCAGAAAGTTCGACGGGTATAGCCTCCTCATGCCTTTTGATCTTGAGACAAGCTAGACTCCTGCCTGCAGCAATAATGAGTTTAGTAAGTTATGTTCCAGCCGAAGATATTCGAAACTGGTGCTTTAATAATGATCTAATACACGTAGATGAAGAAAACATTGTAGTTTATGAAAGTGTTAGTGCTGACAGACTGGTAATGGAGGTTAAGGCAAATGTGCCCCTAACATACACTGACAAATGCGAAATAGTTATGTTTAGACCACGAGATGGTGGACATGAACATTTTTGCTTAATTTTTGGAAAAACAAGAGAAAGACAAAAATCCTCTAAGTTTAATCCACTCGTCAGAATACACAGCCAGTGTATTACTGGGGATATACTAGGCAGTCTTAAGTGTGACTGTGGCGAACAGTTAAAACACTCTATCAAAATGATGGCAGATGCTGATGAAGGTGTTTTGATATACTTGGCACAAGAGGGTCGCGATATAGGGTTATTAAACAAACTTAGAGCCTATTCATTACAGGAACGTGGTATGGATACAGTTCAGGCAAATGAAAATTTAGGCTTTAATGATGACGAGAGATTATACTATCCGGCAAGGGAAATACTATCACAACTAAAAATAAATCAAGTCAAATTAATTACTAACAACCCTAAAAAAGTTCAACATCTAAATAACTTGGGTATAAAAGTTACAGAAAGAATTCCGATTAAGATAAAACCTAACAAACACAATGAGAACTATCTTAACACAAAATCAGAAAAGTCTGGTCACTTGCTCTAATTTATTATTCTCTACTACCAAAAATTGCGGAGCCCACCCTAACTGAAGTGGCGCCAAATTTTATTGCTTCTTTGTAATCGCCACTCATTCCCATAGATAATTCTTTTAAATTATTTCGTTCTGCAATTTTTTTTAGCAGTGCAAAGTGCATAGCAGGCTCTTCATTTAGTGGAGGTATGCACATCAAACCCACTACTGGTAATCTGAGATCTTCTTTACAATATTTTATGAAGTTATCTGAATGAAGGGGTTCTATACCACTCTTTTGGATTTCACTTCCTGTGTTAATTTGGATATAGAAGCTCTTAGTCTTGACATTTTCATTAAATTTGTTTGCAATCTCATTTGCAAGCTTATCCCTGTCAATTGTCTCTATAACATCAAAAAGATTTAGTGCTTGTTTTACTTTGTTTGTCTGAAGGGGCCCAATTAATCTTATCTCTAAATTTTTGTATTGTTGAGTTTTTAATGGCCATCTCTGTTGAGCTTCCTGTACTCTGTTTTCTCCAAAACATTTTTGGCCAGCGTCTAATGCTTCAATTACCTTCTCGTCGTTTTGTTTTTTTGAAACCGCCACTAATTTTGGAGTTGATAAATGCTGAAAATTACTTTTTTCATGCGCTCCTTTTATTTCATTTAAAACCTCTCGTATATTATCTTTTACTTTAAACAATATTGGATCTCCCTTAAAAAAATGATTTTAAAATTCAATGTGTTGCAAAAATACAACTCTAAAGCAAAAAAAGTGATATTTTTGTCATTACATCTAGATATTTAATATCCATTAATATATTAACAATACAAATGCTTCTGTGGTGGAAGCATATCAACTTGTTTTCTTTAGAAAACATAATTAAAGGGGATACGCAATGCGTAAATTACTTTTAGGTACAACTGCTTTAGCTGCTGCTGCTACATTATCAGCTAATGCTTTAGCAGATGTTTCAATATCTGGTTACTATGAGTGGAAATACCAATCAAGAAGCTCTGCTGTAGCTGCTAATGATGGTACATCCATGGCAACAGATTCAGAAATCAAATTTACATTTAATAACAAAACTGATTCTGGTTTAGATGTTAAGATGGCTGTTGAAATGACTTCAGATGATGCTGAGACAACTAGCATTGATGAAAGCTCACTTTCAATTGCAGGTGGATTTGGTAGGATTGTTCTTGGTAGTGATGATAATGCTGCTGATAACTATGCTATTGATGCAGAAGATGTTGTTGCTGAAGATATTCAAGCAACAGGAACAACTACATTATCACTAACTGATACAGACTTAGAAACTACTGGTGATACTAATAAAATCACTTATCATATTCCAGCAATGGGTGGTTTAAAGGGCGGTATTTCTTACACTGATAACGGAACAGACTCAACTACTGGTTCACAAGACTCAATTGAAATTGGTGCAGCTTATACTCTTGATGCAGGTGGAGCCTCTATCACTATAGGTGGTGCAACAAGTAACACAGAACAAGTTTCTGGAACAGTTGATACAGAATCATCAAATATTGGTGTTTCCATTACATCTGGCAACATTACTGCTAAAGTTGCACAAGCAACATATGAAGCAGTTAATAAAAACGAAGAAGCTAACGGTGTTGGTGTAAAGTTTAAGATATCTGACGCCATGTCTCTTGGTGCTTATACTGTAAAAGTTGAAGATGATACTGGTACTACTGATGAAGAGTACACAAATACTGGTGCTGAAGTAACTTATACGATCGCATCTGGTCTAACAGCATACTTCAATATATCAGATTATGATTATAAAACAGGTGCTGGTACAGGTGCTGGTACAACCGCAGATAGTGGTACAGTATCTAAATTAACAGTTAAGGCAACATTCTAATAAATTTATAATGTTCTAAAAGGGCGGCTTTTGCCGCCCTTTTTTTATATGATTAAATTTTATTTGATGTATTATGTAAACTTCATTAGAACATGTTATATTTTTAGTAAGGAAAAAAATGATAAAATATTCTATGGTTTTTCTAACTGCTTTTGCGATAACATCTTGTTCCAATAATCAAGTAGGAACCAACCCGATTACTGGTGAGAAACCTACACCTGGCATTTTTTCAAAAGATTCTTCAAAAGGCATCTCACTAGATCAAATACTTAACCCACAAAATAGAGATGGTATGAGTGCTAATGTTAATGGCTTCCTTTGGAGGGCATCTCTAAATGTTTTATCTGTTGCTCCATTAATATCAACTGATGCCCTAGGTGGTACAATTATAACAGACTGGTATATTAATAAAAATATCAAAAACCAGAGAATGAAAATTACAGCTTTTATAAAAACAAGCGAGTTAAGATCAGACGGCATAGACATCAAAGTTCATCTTCAAAAAAAAGAAAATGGGGCCTGGTCTGATACTATGACAAACGAGAAACTAGAGTCTCAAATTGAAGACCAGATTTTAAATGAAGCTCGAATTTTAAGAATTAATTCACTTAAATAATCTGATCCTATGAAATACAACCCTTCCATTATTGAAAAAAAATGGCAAAAAGCTTGGGCTTATAAAAAAGTCTTCAAAGCCAAAATTGATTACAACAAACCTAAATACTATGTTTTAGAAATGTTTCCATATCCATCTGGCGCCATACATATGGGACACGTTCGCAATTATACCCTAGGTGATTTAGTAGCTAGATATAAAAAAGCCCGTGGTTTTAACGTTCTTCACCCAATGGGTTGGGATGCATTTGGTTTACCTGCTGAAAACGCCGCTATTGAGAATAAAACTCTTCCCTCTAAATGGACTTACTCCAATATTGAAAGTATGAAATCACAGTTACAGCAAATGGGTCTTTCATACGACTGGGATAGAGAGTTAACTACCTGTAATCCAGATTACTATAAATTTGAACAAAAAATGTTTCTTGATTTTTATAAAGCTGGAATTGCGTACAAAAAAGAAACTTTAGTTAATTGGGACCCAATTGAGCAAACTGTATTAGCTAATGAACAAGTTGTTGACGGCAAGGGTTGGCGATCTGGAGCTGATGTCGAAAAGAAGAAAATGAAGGGTTGGTTTCTAAAAATTTCTGATTTTGCCGAGGACTTGTTACAGGAATTAAAAACTTTAGATAAATGGCCTGACAGGGTTAAAACAATGCAAAACAACTGGATTGGTAGAAGTAATGGGGCCACTATAAATTTTAAAATTAATAATTCTGATGAAAATATAGAAATCTATACAACGAGGCCTGATACAATTTTTGGGGCCACTTTTATAGCCATCTCTCCGCTACACCCTCTAGCCTCCAAAATTGCAGAAAGTGATCAAGAGGCATCTGATTTTATTAAGTTTTGTCAAAAACAATCCACAAAGGAAGCTGACATTGAAAAAGCTGAAAAATTTGGCTATGAGACTAATATTTCTGTTAAACACCCTCTTAAAGCAAAGACTGAATTAAAGCTATTTATAGCTAACTTTATATTAATGGACTATGGGACTGGGGCTATCTTTGGATGCCCTGCCCATGACCAAAGAGATTATGATTTTGCTAAAAAATACAAAATAGACATTATTCCAGTGATAGAAAGTAAAGAGAAACTTCCTTATGTTGGTGATGGTGTTCACATTAATTCTGATTTCTTAAATGGTTTAGATACAAAAGACGCTATAGATTTGTCTATTAAGAAATTGCAAAATTTAAAGCTTGGAAAAGAAACTATAACTTATCGAATTCGTGACTGGGGAGTCTCTCGTCAACGTTATTGGGGGTGCCCAATACCAATTATCTTTTGTAATGATTGCGGTGAAGTACCCCTTCCAGAAAAGGATCTTCCTATTAATTTGCCTGAAGATGTGAATTTCAACTCCAAAGGTAATCCTCTAGATACACACCCCACGTGGAAATATACTAAATGCCCCGTATGTAATCAGTCAGCTGTTAGAGAAACAGATACTTTTGATACTTTTTTTGAATCAAGTTGGTATTTTGCAAGATTTACTGATTTAAACCCTTCAAAAGCATTTTCTAAGGATGCTTTTGATTATTGGATGCCAGTAGATCAATATATAGGTGGAGTTGAACATGCGGTCATGCATCTACTCTACTCTAGGTTTTTTATGAGAGCCTTAAAATCTATAAATATGGTCAATATTTCTGAACCTTTTATCTCGTTACAAACCCAAGGTATGGTTTGTCATCAAACTTTTAAAAATAAGGAAAGTAATCAGTGGGTTTTTCCCAATGATGTAGTTAAAGAAAAAAATGAGTATTATCATATAGAAACTAATGAGCCCATTATTTCTGGTAGAACAGAAAAAATGAGTAAATCAAAGAAAAATGTTGTTGATCCACAGAAAATAATTGATTCTTTTGGTGCTGACACCGCTCGTTTTTTTATGCTTTCTGATTCACCACCAGATAGAGATATGGAGTGGTCAGAATCTGGAGTGGAAGGGTCTTGGCGTTTTTTAAATAAATTATGGAAGTTTGTTCATAGCCTGGAAGTTATTAAAAAAGAAGAAAACCTTCCCTCAGAACTTTCAGGTCAAAACAAGGAATTATTAGTTAGTTTAAATTTTGCCATTGATGAAATTACTAAATCGATCGAAAACTTTAGTTTTAATATTGCTGTAGCATCAATACGTACATTATTTAATCATCTTGTCTCCTATGAGGCCAAAACAGATACTGATAAATCTATTTTACTGTTTGTTACTAATAAACTTTTAATTATGATTAATCCTATGGTTCCTCATATAGCTGAGGAACTGTGGAAAACTTTAAATAATGAAGGCTTAGTCTGTAATGCAAACTGGCCTTCAATTAATAAAACTTTTATGAAAAAGAGTACGGTGAAAATTCCTATACAAGTTAATGGAAAAATGAGAGCAGTTATTGAAGTTTCTTTGGACTTAAGTAAAGAGGAGTTAGAAAAACTTGCTCTTAAAGAGGAAAATGTTTTAAAATTTTTGAATGGTTTACCAAAAAAATCTATAATCATACCCAATCGAATAATAAACTTTGTAACTTAAATTGAGATTATTATGTTTTTTAAATATAAGACCATTTTTATAATCTTAATTATTTTATTAAGTGGTTGTTCGCTTAATAATTCATACCATCAAAATGAATTAGGTAATGTTTCAATATTGATAGAAACGCCATCTGATAGGGATAATGTACTCTTAAGAGAAAACTTAAAAAGACTTATTAATACCAATCAAAAGTCTCAATCAAAATATAAATTAGACGCTTCAATCTCATACAACTCTTCTGAAACATTGTCTGTAAGAGGTCTAAATGTCCTTAATTCAACTAAAGCTACAATTAACTACAGATTAGTTGAAATCGATACTGAGAAAGTAATCAAATCAGGGTCTTTTAATTCCTTTCCTGCCTTAAGCTCATCCTCAAGTTCACTTTACAGCAATGAAATAGCTCGGGGACACATTAAAGATAGACTTAATCTAGTATCTGCTCAAAAAATGAAATTAATTTTAAAGGTTACCCTAAGTAGGTTAAATTGAGAGTCAGAGTTGATAATTATTTACAATTCTTAAAAAAAAATCAGAATAAATATAATGTTATTTTTTTGTATGGTTATAACGACGGCTTAGTAAATTTACTTTTTCGTGATACTATCAAAATTCTTGGGGTTGACGAAAATAATCCCTTTTTGGTTTCAAAAATTGAAGCTAATGAACTTAAAGAAAATCCAAGCATACTCAGTGACAACCTATCCACAATCAGTATTTTTGAAGAAAAGAGGTTTGTCTTACTAAATTTATTATATTTTACATTCAGTAAAGCAACGGAAAAGATAATCATAGACAATCTTAATCATCCACAAAATGATAATTTTGTTCTTATTATCAAAGCAGGTAACTTATCGTCGCAGAGTAGTTTAATTAGACACTTACAAACATCAAATAATTGTATTTTAACACCTTGTTATGAAGACGAACCCAATAATATCAAGAATAGAATTCACAATTTATTTGACAAATATAACCTCGTTTTTTCACGTGATTTTTTGTCTAGTTTTGTCAAAAGATTCAGTCCTAATTCACTTATTAATGAAAGAGAATTAGAAAAGTTAGAAAATTTACTCTTAAGCAATACAAAAATCACTGAAAGTATACTGCTCTCTTTTATAACAAATAATGAAGAATTAAGTTTTAATAAAATTATAAATTGCTGTTTATCTGGAAATCCAAAAGACTCACTCCTATATTTTGAAAATATTTATGAAAGATCAGGATCGAATATAGGAATTGTTAGACAATTTAGTAATCAACTAAAAGTAATTGAGAAATTAATTTTATTAAACAAAAGTGGACTTAGTTTAAAAGACGCAGTAAATAAAATTAAACCACCTATTTTTTTCAAAAACATACCCACCATCACTCATCAATGTACATTATGGTCTTTAAAAAATATAAATATCACTCAAAAAAGATTAATTCAGCTGGAGCTTAAATGTAGAAACACATTTTACCCTGAGAAAACTCTTATTTCTCAGTTTATCTTGTCAACTTCATTATTAGCCAATAAGAAATAAATTAAGATTTAATCTTTGAAATTATGTAGTTAAATTCTGTCAAACTTTTACATTTTATATTCAAATTTCCAGATTGCTTTTTTTCATTAAAGTTTATAGCTATTTTCAAACCCGTAACATCTAAAAGTTCTTTTTCTAATTCTAAAATATCTATCTGCTTCTCAAACTGTTCTAAATTTTTTTTCTGCTTTTCTTTAATTAATTTCTCAACCTGTCTTGCATTTAAGTTTTTTTTATAAATCATTTCTAATAAGTTGTCGCAATCTTCTTGCCCTATTAATGGCCTTAACTGTCCAACGGTCATTTTTTTTTGTAGCAAGTATTTTTTAGCCAATTCTGATAACGATAATAATCTTGAAACATTTGCAATATAAGACCTTGATTTTCCTACAGCTTTTGAAATTTCTTCTTGGGTATAATTATATTTTTTAGTTAAAAGCTGGTAACCTTCGGCTTCCTCAAGAGAGTTTAACTCAGATCTTTGGATATTTTCTATCAAAGATAATTCTGCGACTTTCTCTTCTTTTAAATCATTTCTTACAATTGCAGGTATTTGATGTATTTTCGCAATCTGTGAGGCTCTCCATCTTCTTTCTCCTGCTATTAAATAATATTCATTTTTTATATCTTTCTTTTCCTTGATAATAACTGGCTGAATAACACCCTGGTTTTTGATCGAGATAGCAAGAGATTCAAGCTCACTTTTATCAAAATCTTTTCTTGGTTGCCATGGCCCTGGCTCTATAAGCTCAATTGGTAT
>CAKZQZ010000079.1 GCA_937142855.1 uncultured Alphaproteobacteria bacterium
AGTTATACGTTTATGATCTTGACACAAAGAACTTAAAATATTTTTTAGATAAAGGTGCTGTAGCTTGCTCAAACCCCTCAGATTTAGCCCGAAATACGTCGAGAATATTTTTATGCTTGCCGACAAGTATAGTTGTCGAAAAAGTTATTTATGGAGAAAGTGGATTACTTGAAACAGCTTCAAAAGGATCATTTATAATTGATATGACAACTGGGGAACCTGAAATATCAAGGAAAATATCTAAAGCTCTTCAATCTAAAGAAATAAATTTTATAGACGCCCCAGTAAGTGGAGGACCGAAAGGTGCCAATCAAGGGAATATTGCCATTATGGTTGGGGGAACAAAAACTCAATTTTCAACTATAAAACCTATAATGGATGACATAAGCTCAAATATTTTTTATGCAGGAGAAGTGGGATCAGGACATTCTATAAAAGCAGGTAATAATTTACTAAATTTAATATGTAGAATGGCAACCTTTGAGGTTATATCAATGCTTGTAAAAGATGGCGTTAGCCCAGAGACAGCAGTTAATATTATTCAGAAAAGCTCTGGTAGAAACTATGCAACTGAGATCACGCTGCCAGATAATATTATTTCAGGTAAAATGTTTCAGGGGTTTAGTACCGGTTTAATGAAAAAAGATGCTGGTGTAGCAACAAAAATTGCAATTTCAAATAAAGTTGAAATTCCTCTTGGAAAATTATCTCAAGAACTTTTAAAGAATACAATTGATGAGTTTGGTGAGAACGCCGATATGAGTAATGTAGCCCTAACCTATGAGAAATTTACTGGAGCGAAAATAAGACCTTGATAAATATTATTTTAAAATTAAATCAAAATACCATCATTAATTGCTTTTATCTGAAGAGCTAGAAATTTAGAAAAAATTCGGCATTGAGCTAAACTACCAGCATGGAACCATAGACCAGGCTGTTTTGTTTGCATCCACATATTTCTTAACTCTTGGGTTTTGTTATCAAATCCCCATATTGGTCCAATATTTTCAACCACAGATTTACCAAAAAGCTCCTCTACAACATGTTCTTGGCCTTTATAACCAGTTGCGGTTACCATCAAGTCAATATCATGATGATCACCAGATTTCATTTTTATCCCTGAATAAGTGAAAGCCAAAATGTCTGAAAACTGAATTACATCTATCTTACCGTCAGCTATTAAGTCTGAGGCACCAACATTAAAATAATAACCACCGCCCCGGGTTAAGTATTTAAATTGCCAACCTGTGCCATCCTCACCAAATTCTAAATTGAATCCTACCTTTTTAAGTTTGTCCAGTAATGGCTTATCAAGTTCTTTAGTTTTTTCTGTTAATAATTGATGAGTTTTTTTAAGTACGCTTAATGGTGTTGAAATTGTAATTAAATCACAATCATCTGTACTCGGACCTTCTCTATAAAGTTCATAAGGAAGCTGTGCACTAGGTTCAACATTGACTACCATAGATGGTGATCGTTGAACTACTTTAACATTTGCGCCATGAACATATAGGTCTTGCGCAACATCATGAGCGCTTGTACCTGTTCCAAAGACAAGTATATTTTTATCTTTATAACTCTTTCCATTATTGTAGTCAGTGGAATGAATTACCTTCCCCTTATAGTTTTCTGTACCAGGAATATTAGTTCTGTTAGGTACTGAGCTAACACCTATAGCCATTACAATGTGCTTTGGCTTCATTATCTTTACATTACCATCAGATAATTTAAGGTTTACGATCCATTTTTTTTCAACCTCATTATATTCTGCACCAAGAAATGTAGTTTGAGTCCAAACATTTAATTCCATACTCTCGGCATAGTACTCAAACCATCCTGCTAATTTGTCTTTTGGAATATACGTTGGCCATGTTGAGGGGAAAGGCATATATGGTAAATGATTAACATGGGTTTGGTTATGTAATTTAAGAGAATGATATCTATTTCTCCAGTTATCCCCAACTCTATCGTTTTTATCTACAATTAATGTATCTATATTTTGCTGTTTCAACCTTGCTGCAATTGATAATCCTGCTTGACCACTTCCAACAACAATTACTTCTGGATCTCTATCTTTATATAATTTGTCTTCGTTTCTGATATCTAACCAATTGGGTCCCTCAAATGAATTTTTATAGACTTCATCTTTTAAGTTATTTGAAGAATTTAATTCATGTAACGCGGTTAACAGGCTCCATGCTCTAAACCTAGTAGGATCTTCTCTATCTTGGTATAACCTAACTATACCATCACATTCACCAAATTTAGTTTTAAATTTTAAAATAGCCTCTATTACATTTTTTCCTCCACGTGTAACTTCTCTTGGGGCAGTCCTATCGGCATTAACTATAAAGCCATCTGCTTTATGATCCAAAAGGGTATCATAGAGTAATTGGCTGATATTTTCACTTCCAGAAAAAGTTTGAATTTTCCACGTTAGGGCTAATATGTCTCTCCAATGGCTATCATCAAAAAATAAATCTTTTAGAAGTTTAGTAGAAAAATCTCTGTTATTTCTATTTGATATAGCTTTGTTAAAATTTAAAAGCCAACTTCTAACTTCTTCACTAATATTTGTAACATGGTTATCTAACAAAACATCCCTCGAAAAAAACGTGTGTTTTTCAAAATTATATTATCAAACAATAGTTTGTAATAATATAAATTTTTTATAAGATATTTATTTAAAATATACATGAAGGATAGGGTATGGATAGATTAGAACAAACTGCACAATTTATGTTAGACCAACATAATTTAAAACAAAATTTTAAAAACTTACCCAGAACTTTAATGCCATCAGACATAAATGAGGCTTATAAGATACAAGAAATTTTTCAAAAAAATTCTGGTAGAGGTACTTTAGGAGGATTTAAAATTGCTCTTGCCTCCAAAGTTCAACAAGAACTGTGTGGAATAGATCACCCAATTGCTGGCGGTATTTTTGCTAACGAAATTAAGACAAGTCCATCTACAATCAAACTTAGTGATTTTCATGGTTTAGGATTGGAGTTTGAAATAGCTGTTACCATAGCTAATGACCTTAAACCTAACATGGGAATTTTTGATAAAGAAAATATCAAACAACACATAAAATCACTTTCTCCAGCGTTTGAACTAATAATTGATAGAGAAGCAGATTATTCAAATATCAACCCTTTAACCATGATCACTGATAATGCTTGGTGTTCTGGTATTATTTTGGGCAAAGAGCTCCCAAATTGGAAAGAATTAGATTTAGAAGCGATACAAAGTAAATTGTTTTGGAATAATGAGCCTCCTCAAAATGCAATGATCAAAGATGCTAATCCAATAGATTCTCTTGTATGGGTATCAAATTTGCTCATTTCACTTGGAAAAACTATTCCTAAAAACAGTGTCATAATTACTGGCAGTGTTATTAAAACACGTGCTCCCCAACAAGGAGACAAAATTACATATAGTGTTGGTAACCTTTCAGAGGTTGAAATTAATATAATTTAATCAATGTTTCTATTATCATTTTGAGTGCGGCTAGACTAAAGAAAATTAACAATAAGTTTTTAAAAGTTTTGGGATTTTCCCTTTTATTCCTCTCAATTTGTGTACAAGTTAATGCACAAAGAAGCTACCTCGATGATGCGGACCACGCATTGTATGAAGAAGGGAATTCTTTTGAGGCAATTGAGTTGTATAAAAAAGCT
>CAKZQZ010000080.1 GCA_937142855.1 uncultured Alphaproteobacteria bacterium
AGAGAAACTTGCATCTGAAGGAAGAGGCAGTAAAAAATGGCTTTTAATTTTTCTTCAAGAATGGCTAGATCAAAATAAGGCTTGATTAAATATTATGAAAAAGGCATTATTCCATTTTTTGACTAAGCACAGAAATAAAGCTATCAATAAGTTTATTCAAGGAAAGTTAGATTTTATTTCTGATGCTCATTTAAATATTAATAATGATCATAAAACTAATGGAGAACTTTGGATTCAAAAAAAGGCAATCGACAAGGATTTTAAAGTTTTTTTTGATGTAGGAGCGAATAAAGGAGAGTGGTCTAAAAATCTATTGTCTCTTTCACCGGACATTAAAGTTTACGCTTTTGAGCCGAATCCTGATGTTTTTTTTAAGCTTGACGAATTATCACATCTTAGTAATCTTGCAGCATCTCAATTAGCTCTGGCGGATAGTGAAGGTGAGGAGGAATTTTCCATAAATCTTTCAAATAGTATTTTTAGTTCTTTTTACAGACGAACAGATTTTACTGAATCTCAAACTATTAAGGTTGAAAAAATAAGGGGGGATAGCTATTGTGAATTGAAGGACATAAACAAAATTGATTTTTTGAAAATTGATGTGGAAGGATTTGAGTTTTCCGTTTTAAATGGGTTTTTAAAAAAGCTTAAAAGCAATGAAATTAGCCTAATCCAATTCGAATATGGAGTAATGAATATTCACTCAAGAACCTTTTTAAAAGATTTCTATGACTTATTAATCCCTTTCGGTTTTAAAGTTGGCAAACTTTTTCCAACGAGTATTGAATTTCTTGAATACGATTACTCAATGGAAAATTTCAAATGGGCAAATTATGTTGCAGTTCATAGCTCAGTATTAAACAAATTTATTTAGAAATTGACATCCTTAAATGGAAAGAGAGTTTTAATTGCCCTTCATAGGTATTCAATTGGGGGTGCTGAAACACAAGCACTTTATCTAGCTAAAGGATTAAAAAAAAGAGGAGCCTATGTAATGGTTATTGCTTTCTCACCAGGATCAAATGAGGGAAAAGAAAGATTTCTTTTTGAAGATTTGATTTGTTTAGATTTTGGTTTTAGTGAAAGAGTTATTTTTGACTTGAACAAGTCTTTTCTTTCCACTCTAAGGAAATATCGATACTTAATTAAAGCTATTCTTAAAATCAAGAAGTTAGATATTGACGTAGTGATACCATTTACCTATGTACCAAATGTTTTTTTTGGATTGTATTCAAAATTTATGGGTATTCGCAAATGTTTTTGGAACCAAAGGGATGAAGGCCGACTATTCTCAGGAACTAAAAAAGAGATCAAAGCGCTGAATAATTGTCAAGCTATAGTTTCTAATTCGATTGAAGGAAAGCAATTTTTAGAGTCCTTTACAAGCACCTTGATCGTGCATATATTGAATGGTGTTGATATAAAAAAGTGGAGGAAAGTCAATCTAGATCCTTTGTCTGACAATGTGGTAATGATAGGGAATATACATGGATACAAAGATCATAAAACATTGGTTGAGGCTTGGGCATTAGTTTCTAAATATTTTCCAAATAAGAAATTATTGCTTGCTGGTAACAAAGGGAATAAATATCTAGAGGTTGAACGATTGATTGACGAATTAGACTTGAAGGAGAATATTAAAGTTCTTGGTGTCGTTAAAGATGTTGCAGCATTATTGAGTGATTGTTGCCTTGCAGTATTTAGTTCTGAAAACGAAGGAGTACCAAATGGAATTTTGGAGCCAATGGCAGCTGGCATTCCATTAGTTGCAACGGATGCAAGCGGTTCTCGAGAGGCATTGGGTGATAAATATCCTTATTTATTTGAAAAAGGGAATAAGTCAGATTTTGCTACAAAGATTATTTCATTATTAAATAACCCAAACGAGATTACAAAGATTGGTCAAATTAATCAAATTCGAGTTAATTCTATTTTTTCTTTAGAAAAAATGATAGATCAATATCAAAAGCAGATTTTACTTTAGACTGATGAATCATCCTCGTGTAACTGTATTAATGCCCGTATTTAATGCTGAATGTTTCTTGGATCAGAGCATTCAAAGCATTTTGAATCAATCATATCAAGATTTTAAATTCTTAATTATAAATGATGGTTCAACAGATAATTCTTTAAAGGTTATTGAAAAATATATTTTAGACAAAAGAATTGAGTTAATTTCTTTACAAAAGAATCAAGGACTTATAAGTTGTTTAAACATAGGGTTGGAGAAAATTTATTCTCAGTTTATTGTAAGAATGGATGCTGATGACATAAGTCACCCTGAAAGAATAAGGCTATTAGTAGAAATTATGGATAGCAATCCAAATGTTGGAATTTGTGGAACTAGAGTTGGGGAGTTTGCTTTAAATATTCCTAAAAATATTCCAATTATATGTGATGCAAGTATAAGAGCAATACATTTTTTTAATTGTTCAATTACACATGCTTCTGCAATATATCGAAAAGATGTTATTTCTCATTTTTCTATCAAGTACCGTTTAGAATACATTCATTCTGAGGATAATGATTTTATAACTGAGATTTTATCGGTTTCTGAAGGGCGTATTATTGATTTACCTTTATATTTCGTACGAAAGCATCCTAACCAAGTTTCAGCAAAATTTAACAATATTCAAAAGCAAAGTAGTTCTATAAAGAGGTTTGAATTCCTAAAAAATGAAATAGGATTAAATCTAACAAATGAAGAACTTATGATTTATAAAGCGCTTTCATATAAAGAAGTGGGGCTTTTTATATCTGAATTTGAGCATATTAAGGATTTTACGTCTAAATTTAAATATAGTGTTTTGAATCATTATGAATATAAAATAAATAAGAATTTATTTATTCAAATATTATATAACAGGATATCGTTGTTGTATTTGAGAAATTCTTATATTGGAGTAAAATTACTTATAAATTATTTACGTTATTTTGCATTAGATTTTAATATATTTATTTTCTTTAGATTAAGTCGAAGAGTTTTTTATGGAATTTAGAGTTTCTGTAATTATACCTGTTTTTAATTGCGAAAAATTTGTATTTGAAGCAATTGAATCAGCAATTTCTTGTCCCGAGGTTGGTGAGGTTATTGTTATTGATGATGGATCTACCGACTCAAGTTTTCAAATTTGCAAAAATTTGGCTAGAAGTAACCTTAAAATTAAAATCTTTACACATCCTGGCCAAAAGAATTTGGGTCCATCAGCTTCACGAAATTTAGGAATACGAAAAGCAAATTTTCCTTTTATTTCATTTTTAGATTCTGATGATTGGTACTTAGACAATAGGTTTAAGAAAGATAAACTTACATTCGAAAATCATCCAGAAATAGATGCGGTTTATTCTTGTAGCATTCATGAATACAACCTTGGGAAGAATGATTTGAGATATGGTGTAAGATTTGATCCGTTAGTCAATTGTGCTAAAGATTTGGAACCGGTTGCATTTTATAAAAAGATCTTAACTTCTAATATTACTCTATTTGATACAAATAGTATTACTTTAAGAAGATCATTTCTTTTAAATCATAAGCTTTTTGATGAACGACTTAATCTACATCAAGATACAGAACTATGGTTTAGGTTATTGAGGTCTGGAAAGTTTATGGTTGGAGAATTTTTAAGACCCGTTTCCGTGGTCAGGGCTCATCCTGATCATAGAATCTCATCTAGATCACCAAAATCATCCCAAAGGATGTGGTGTGTATTAATAGATAATCTTGGAATTGACAATCTTTATAAATTTGAAATTGATTTTATTTATCGTCGCTTACTAAGAGTTAAAAGTCGATTTTATTCTAATTCTTTTTATAGAAGATTATATTTTTATGGCCTGTATTTTATTTATTTTTTTCATAAAGAAAAATTTATTATTAAATTAATTAATAATTGTGCCTAAAATTAGTGTAATCATACCTATTTATAATTCTGAATCTACATTAAGTAAATCTATAGATTCCGTATTTTCTCAATCATTTTTAGATTGGGAATTGATTTTGGTGAATGATGGTAGTTTGGATAGATCTGATAATGTTGCAAAATCTTTTTTAGTGGATCAAAAGGTTTTTTATATATACCAAGAAAATAAAGGAGTCAGTTCTGCTAGAAATTTGGGGGCATCATTGGCAAAAGGTGATTGGTTAATTTTTTTGGACTCAGATGATTTACTCTTGTCGAATGCTTTGGAAGATTTAAATGAATTAGTTTCTAAAAGTAATAATCATATAAGCGCTATTTTTGCTGGCTATGTTAGGAGGAAAGTTTCCACTGGGGAGATGATAGAATTTATTCCTAAATCAAAGGATTATTCAAAACTTTCTGGTGCTTTCATGATTAATACTTTTTTATTTATGGAATTAGGAGGTTATGATGAAATGATTAAATTTGGGGAAAACACTGAATTATTCCATAGATTTCATTTTGGGAACCATTCTTTTGAATTTTTAAACAAAGTTATTCTTATTTATCAAGACCATGATTGGGGTGGAAGTAAAAATCTTCTTAACTCTACTTATTCAATTCAATATGTCCTTAATAAGCATAGTAAAACATTATCACCAAGGATTAAATTTTTGTACCATCAAATTTTAGGCGTTAACCATATTCGATTGAGAAAATTTAAAGAAGCTAAATTTCATTTTAATCAAGCTTTGAGTTTTAATAAAACTAGCTTAAGTACTTATCTACGATATTTTATCTCCTTTTTTCCTTTTGTTGCAAAAAAATTGTATCCAGAAAAAGTAAAGTATAAATGAGATTTGGAGGATTTATTATTACTTATAATAGACCCACTATAATCGTGGAGACTATTCAAAAAGTTTTTTCTCAAAGTTTAGCTCCTGAACTTTTGTGGATTATAGATAATTCAGAAGATTTTGCTACAAATCATTCTGTTACTAGCTTAAGAGACCCTAGAATAAAATATTTTAAAATGGGATATAATGCTGGTCCTTCTGGAGCAGCAGCAAAGGGATTGGAACTTTGTTCCAAGGATGGGGTAGAATGGATTTATTGGGGGGATGATAATGATCCTCCGGTAGAATTTGATTGCTTTGAAAGATTGCTTGCTATTCGTAATGAGAATCCATTCTGTGGGGTTTTAGGATCTGTTGGGCAGTTTTTTGATCGAAATAAGGGTGTTGTAAAGAGAGTTCAAACTCGCCTTTTGGAGAAAAAAAAGTTTTTGGTTTTAGACTTTGTGGCGGGAGGAAAAAGTATGATTGTAAGTGGTGAAGTAGCAAGAAAAGGGATCTCACCTGATCCAAATCTATTTTTTGGTTTTGAAGAATTGGATTTTTGTTTAAAGGTAAAAAGACAAGGCTATGAAATAGTGGTTGATTGTGGCTTATTTTTGGAAGCAAGAAAAAGATCAAATCGTTTAGACTTTGTGCGTCCACTTTATAAGAAAAAAGTTAATTTAACTAGAGAATATTATAGTTTAAGGAATTTGTTGATGATTTCCGATTCTTTAACCTTGAATAAAATGAAAAGACAACTTTATAAAAAATGGATTGCAAAATCTATTTATGGATTTCGGTTTGGAATCTTTTATGGAGCTAGAAATTTTTACTTGATATGGCTTGCATTTTTTCATTATTGGAAAGGTATTTCTGGAAAAACAATAGATCTAAATTGAAAATCCTATTCATTCAAGACACTCTAATAAATGCCGGAACTGAAAAGAGTTTGTTACAAATTCTTCCTTTAGTTTCATCAGGTTTGAGTTTTAAAGTAGTTTATTTTTACCCAAGGCATGACTTAAAATACCTCTATGAGGAAGCTAAGGTTCCTCTTGTATTTTTGGATTTAAAAGGGAAGTATGATTTCCTGTCCGGAATTAGAAAGCTTGGTAAATTGGTAAAGGATGAAAAACCTGATTTGCTGGTTTCGTCTCTTTTAAGAAGTAATTTAATTTCTAGGATTGTTTCATTAAAAACCAAAGTTCCTTTAATAGGAACTTTTGTCAGTGATAGTTATAATGATTTTATTCTTGAAAATAAATCTTTTCTAAACCTACAAAAGTTCAAATTCTTCTGGGGCTTAGATCGCCTGACTTCAGGAATTCCAAAAGCTTATATTTCCAACTCTTTTTACATCGCTGAGTCCCATGTCAAAACATTGGGTGTGCCAATCAAGAAAACCAAAGTGGTTTATCGTGGACGTCAGATTCCTGAAAGACAATGGAAGAAGCCTGGAAATACAGGCTTTATTTTTTTATCCTATGGACGATTGCTTCAAATCAAGGGCTTTGAAGAATTGATCAGAGCCTTTGCAAAAGTTCATAGTAAATACCCAAAGTCTAGATTGCAGATCTACGGAGAAGGGGTACATCGGCCTGTTTTGGAAAAGTTGATTCAAA
>CAKZQZ010000081.1 GCA_937142855.1 uncultured Alphaproteobacteria bacterium
GATGAATATTACAGGGCATACGAAGGAAAGTACGTTTTTAACTTATATTGGAACAAATCAGAATAAAGATGCGCTAGCTGATTTGTTTATGCAGAAGTTGAGTGCTATTTAGTGGGATCGGGTTCACGATACATTAATGGTTGATCTTTAATTTCTTTGATCTTTTTATAAGTAAACTTGTCCCTAACTGACTTTGTTTTAGGGAAGATGTAGTTGGATAGAGTCACAAACAGTTTAACACTTTCGGTTTTGGTTAGCTTATCTTGATTCTTTAAAAGATCATCAAGAACCTTTTCATAGAGTAGTTCCATTTTTTCTTGGATTCCTGGCTCTACTTTTTTTGCAGGACCTCTTTTGGATTTTTTACCTGCTTTTTTGGCTGATTCAGAGTCGAACATAATTTTGTGATTTATTTAAAATTAGGAATTTTAAATAAAAGTGACAAAATGTGATAGGAGTTTAGCTCTAATATTTATTCGCTAAAGAAAAGAATATCGTCTTTTTGAGGATGAATAAATTCGTGTTCTAGAGTTTTATTTAAACCCTCTTCTAAAGTATAAGGGGCTTTAAATACTGAGTGTACTTTGTCAGCATTAAATTGAGTTGTTGCACAAAATTTCTTTACTCTAACAGAACTTATTGACAGTTTTTTTCTTGTTAAAAATGCCAAAATATCGAATCCATATCCTCCTAACATTCCAAGCCAGTATGGGATCTGGTTCTTTGGAAGTTTTAATGACATTTTATTTTCAATTACATTAACTAATTCAGTCATAGAAAAGTCAGGCTTATCTGCATAATTAAATACGTGATAACCAAGTTCATTTTTTTCTAATCGATCTTTTATTAAAGCAACAATATTTCCAACATAGGCCATTGATTTTTTATTTTGGCCTTTTCCTATCATCATAAATCTTCCTGAAGAAATTTGTTTCAATAAATTATATACATTACCACGATTTCTTTCACCAAAAATAACAGTAGGTCTAATTATAGTTACTGATTTATTTTCTGGATCATTTTCATACCATTCTTTAATAGCTAATTCTGCTTCCCATTTACTTCTACCATAATGATTGAAAGGATCTTGAATATGAGTTTCATCAGGATTTACTTTATTTAAACCGTATATGGCAACAGAGCTAGTAAAAATCAGGTTTTTTATGCCTGCTTTATCCATTGCTTCAAGTACATTTTTTGTTCCCTTAACATTCACATCGTAATATAAAGATGTAGGTGACACGTCATCACGATGTTCAGCAGCTAGTAAAACTAGGCTTTTTATATCAGAACCTAAATTTAGATCTTGCTTATTAAGTATGTTTCCAATTATAGTTTTTTCAGGGAAGAATGGACTTTGATTTTTATCCAGATTTTGAATTTTTTCTTTAATAATTAATTCTTTAATTAAGAAAGAACCAACAAAACCTGACCCTCCAATTATATATACCATGATTATTTTCTTAGAAAATTAATGTAAATTATTTTCAATATTTTTTTTGGAAGCAACCTAGGAAAAGCTCTAAATACAATGTTTTGAAAGTAGTTTAACGAACCTATTAGTCCATCTTTTCTAAGTTGATTCTGAAATTTTATTTCTTTTTTATAAAATGAAAATCCTTGTCTTCTGCCTATCATATCATTTCCAGTCCTAGCAAAAACTAAATTTTCGTTTATGTTGAAACCTTTATGTTCTTTAAGGACTCTTAGCCATAAATAATAATCTTCATACCCTGGCATATCTTTATATCCACCTACTTTATTTATTATTGATTTTTTAAATCCAACAGTCATATGATTGAAAGGATTTCTTTTATATTTTTTATTATCTATATCATTTGATGTTAATGGCACATTTCGATTTAATTTTAAATCACCAGGCGTGTTATTAAATTCTTCAATATTTGATCCAATGATTACTAATGAATTATTTGCTTTAAACTCTTTCAATTGAATTTTAAATCTGTCTTTTGAAGAGATATCATCGGTATCCATTCTAAAGATTATTTCGTTATTACATTTGTTTAAACCATAATTTAATGCATATCCTAATCCTTGGTTTATTTCATAACCAAATATTTTAATTATTGAAGAGTAATCAGTTGCATATTTTCCTAAAACCTTTTCAAGTTCTTTCGTTAATTTTCCATCTTTTATAATTATAACTTCAGAAGGAACAACTGATTGTTCAGCTAAAATTGATTTTAAAGATTGATTTAAATACTCGGGATCTTCTTTAATATATACTGAAAGTAAGACTGAAAAGCTAATCATATCTCAAAATTTGTCGAATGAATAACTCTATTAGAAAAAATAGGTGTAGTATAATTTATTGTTTCATTTTCATCAGGATTACTGCTTTTTACATTCTTAAATTTTAAATACTTGCTAAGTAAAAAGGTGAGAATTATTCCTAATGGTGTTCTATGCCATATTAGAAATATTTTATTTTTCACATAATTATCATGATAACTATTTTTAGTTTCAATTATATTTAATTTTATTTTTTTTGCATGAATCTGATATAAATCTTCCCAAGTTGAATTATGTTCACCAATAATTATTTTGTCCTCGCTTTTATTTAATGAGTTCATTAATTTAATTGAAAAATTATCAATTGAAATATTATTATTAATTACATTTCCTTTAAATGGAAGCCCAATAATTCTTGAATTAACACATCTATTAAAAAATTTGGTCCAATTGCCGCCTTGGCCGTAAACAATTGTTGGGTATATAATTTTTATGTTAAGATTTTTTTGGTACTTATAAAGTAATTTTTCTACTTGTCTTTTCGTATATGAATAAGGGTCAAAATGATTATTCAATTTAAATTGAATTTTTTTATTTTCAATTCTCAACACAGAAATAGAGCTTATATGTGTTATTGATTTAATATTTTTATCTTTTGCAGCATTGCATATAGACTTTATCATTTTTTGATTATCATTATAGGTATGATCGAAGGCAAAGTGAATTATTGAATCAATATTATTTGCTTCGAAAAATGATTTCAATTTATAAGCATCAGTTAAATCAAGATTGTAATATTTTACATTTTCAAAATTTTCAATTTTTTTTCTAGAAATCGCGTAAATATTATCAAAATGCTTAAAGTTTGTAGCTATGAAATTTGAACCTAAAAATCCACTTGCTCCAGTAATTAAAATATTTTTCATTTTTTAGTTTTTAAATGCTCTGCTAATCTAGTAGCAAATGCAGCAATAGTAAATCCATTGTTTACATTTCCTCCAGTCCTGAATATAGAACCATCACATATATATAAATTATCTATTCCAAATACTTTCAAGTTTTTGTCAACGACTCCATCATTTTCATTTTCTGCCATTCTACATGTTCCAACATGATGTGCTGCTGAAGTAAAATTATTACTCCAATCAATATCTTCAAACTTATGAGTGAATTCAAAATCTTCATTAGAAAATCCTTCTTTTTTTAATATTTCATAACATTTTTCTACGCTTTCAACATCTGATTTTGAAATATTCCAATTAATCTCAGCAAGAGGATATCCATATTCATCTTTTTTATCTTTAGACAATCTAACAAAACTGTCTTCAGTTGGAGTTTGTTCAGAAACAAAAAATAGATCAGCAAATTTATATGTAGCATTGTAACTAAGTTTATAAGTTAAAATCTGGAATGCTATATTAATATTACTTAAAACATAAAAGATGTCTTTTAATGAAATTTTCCCATCTTTAAATGCCAATAGCGAAAGCTTTATTTTCTCTGATTTATTATTTATTCCTTGTGAAAATGATGGACGTAAATAAAAACAATGATTTGGGATTTTATGTTTCTTCTGTATATCTAAACTAAAAGTTAAACCAGTCTTTATAGCAATATGTGGATTATATTTTTTTGCAGAATATATCTGAGCCTTTCTCGGTTTTTTAAACTTTACTTGACAAAGATTTCCCATTGGATGATCCATGAGATATTTTCCAATTATAGGGTTGTTTACATTGGAATTTTGAAGAATTCTTGGAGATTCAAGAGCGCCACTGCAAATGATTATATTATTTGCAGAAACATCATACAATTTATTGTCAGTGCCTATCACAACAGAAATTGCTTTTCCATTATCAATATTTAATTTACAAACTTTAGAATTTTGAAGTAAGGTGATTTTTTTACTTTGATATAATTTTAATAATTTATGTTTATAGTTAAGAATATTTAATGGCTGTTGAAACAATTTATTATTTAAAATGTTTCTATTAAATGGGATTGATTTTAATTCATTATTCAAATCTTCAGGTAATTTATTTTCGAAAAAGTATTCGAAATCTTTAATTCCAAAGGATTTAGAGATCTTCTTATAATAAGGCATTAAGTCATCTAAAGTTATAGGCCATTTAGAACCTTTAATCCAATCTCTTTGTTTAAAATCAATATCATCTAAAAAAGATAAAACTCCATGCCAAAGATTCGAAGTTCCCCCTAATTGAATAGAACTTGTTGATCTCAGTCCAAAGTCTCTCCCTTTAGAAATGTAATTTGGGCTATTATGTTTCAAATTACCCGCTTCAACAACTAAAATGTCATTGCTGAATTTAGTTAATTCTGAAATTAAAGTACCCCCTCCAATTCCAGTTCCAACTACTATGTAATCATATTTTTCTTTCATGTAATGATATTTTTCCAAATAAAAATGCTGTATTTACTGCCATAAATGATGCTCCACCAATATTGTGGGGTGAAAATTGTAAAAAAACAAATGCGCAAATTGCAAAAAGTATTTCATAATTAAATGCAATCTTTTTAGAATTATAAAAACCTAAAAAAATAGGATATATGAAACTTAAAACATAAAGAATTGTAGCTATAATTCCTGAAGTTAAAAGCGAATCAATAATTAAATTATGAGAAGTAGTAAAATTATGCCCAATACTCAAAAATATTTCATTTAATCTATTTGCACTTAGTCCTAATCCAAATAACGGATTCTCTAGAGATTTTTGGATGCTTAATTTCCATAACTCAAGTCTACCTGTCAATGGATTGTCAAGATTTAGAACACTGAATATTTCGTTAATTTGGATTAATATAGGTACTGTAATTAATAATATAATAGACGAAAATAATATTATAATTTTTTTATATCTAGATTTCGAAATATAGTATAAGAAAAAGTACAAGATTATACATAACCAAGCACCTCTACTATAAGAATAAAACAATCCTATCATTTGAATTATTATTAGGGAAGCTTTAGTGAGGGGTCTTAAATTTTTAATGATATGAGTGTGAAAAATACCAAACATTACTAAATAGGCAAAAATATTTGGTTCAAATAAAATGGATGCAGTTGATCTCATGTTTATTACTAATATTTTTTCATCGAAAGAATTCCAACCAAAAAAAGGAAAGAATT
>CAKZQZ010000082.1 GCA_937142855.1 uncultured Alphaproteobacteria bacterium
AATGTGAAGAGTCCTCTAGTAAGTGGGTCTTCAAATTTTATGATTGGAAAATAATTATAAATTAAAATAAATAATATTATTGAAACAAAAAATACATTAATTAACTTAAAGCGGTCTTTAAAGTTATCTAATAAAATTCTTTTCGAAACAGGTTCTGGTGAGATTAAGGTGCATATTAAACCTATACTTTGGAGAACCGCCATAACCATATATGTTTTCTGCCACGCATTCTGATTGTAAGATTGTTCATCACCACCAAAAAAAGAAGCTAAAAAAAGTGATCCAGCTCCAGCTACTATCATACCCAATCTATAACCTACAATATATATTCCACTCATTGCGCTTTGTAATTCTGGTGGAGCAGATTCTATTCTGTAAGTATCTACCATGGCGTCTTGTGTTGCACTAGAAAAACCAATACAAACAATAATGATCGCCATAAGTAACAAATTATATTTAGGATCAATAAATCCTAGAGTAATAAGCAACGTTATAAGTAATAATTGGGAAAAGATTAACCAACTTTTTCTATGACCCAATTTTTTGGTAAGCATTGGTATTGGAATTTTATCAATAACTGGTGCCCACAGAAACTTAAAACTATATGCCAAGCCTGCCCAACTAAATAAGGTAATCGTACTTCTCTCAATGCCCGCTGATTTTAGCCAAAGTGATAGAGTTGAAAAAATTAATAAAATAGGCAATCCTGAAGAAAACCCTAAAATTAATAACCTTACTACTCTAATGTCTTTATAAATTAATAAGGATACTTTCCAATCATTTAATGCAGACATTAACATTACCCTTTTATAAAATTGAATGATAACTTAATTAAGAAATTTTAGAAATTTAAATATAAATAAGGTATTTAATAAAAAGTATGGTCAAAAATTGGGTTGTAACAAAGGTTAATAATAATTTTTTTCTAAGAGCAGGGAAAAAAATATTCAAATGCCAAATTGGTAAGGCTGGTTATAAAATTTATAGCAAAAAACAAGAAGGTGACAAGGCAACACCAATTGGTAAATGGAGATTAAAATCCATATATTATAGAAGTGACAAAGTCTTAAGACCTATTATAAAAGACAAAACATTTAAAATTAATAAAATAACCAAAAATTGTGTTTGGTGTGATGATCCCAAAAGTTATAATTATAATAAGTATATAAATGTAAAAAAATTTTTTTATGTTAAAAATATAAGTTTTGAAAAATTATGGAGAGAAGACCATGCTTACGATTTAGTAATAGAAACCTCCCATAATACTAGTCCTATTATTAAAGCAAAAGGAAGCGCAATATTCGTGCATTGTAGTTTTTCAGATTGTCGGGAGACAGCTGGCTGTGTCTCTTTAATGAAAAAAGATTTAATTTACCTAATCAAAAATATTTCAAATAAAGTTTACCTAGAGATTAAAAATAATTTTTAGGAATATAAATCTTTACAGATTTCAATTATGGAATTAAAAGTTAATTTTTTAAAATTTCTAAGTGGGGTCGTTAATGCCGTATTCATTAGTATCAGTAACTCTTGGTCTTTTAGGATTATTATCCGCTTACTTTGTCTATTTAAAAGTTAAATCGTCTCCTGAAGGTGATGGTAGAGTTAAAGAGATTGGTGACGAAATTCACCTTGGGGCTATGGTTTTTATGTCTGCAGAGTATAAAAGATTAGCTATTTTCTGTTTGGTTTGTATAGCGGCCCTTTATTTCTCTTTAGGTTGGCAAACGGCAGCATCTTTTTTATTAGGTGCTCTATGTTCTGGTACTGCTGGTTTTATTGGTATGTACTCAGCAACAAAAGCCAACGTGAGAACAGCGGTAGCTGCTAGAGATCAGGGATCATCAGAAGCATTAAACATTGCATTCTTTGGTGGTTCTATTATGGGTTTGACAGTCGCGGCAATGGGTTTGTTTGGTGTCGGAATATTGTTTTATTTCTTTGCGGGTAATATCGATACTATTCACGCAATAGAGGGTTTTGCAATGGGAGCTTCCTCTGTTGCCTTATTTTCAAGAGTTGGTGGTGGTATTTTTACCAAGAGTGCTGATGTAGGTGCTGATCTTGTAGGAAAGGTTGAAGCAGGAATCCCAGAAGATGACCCAAGAAATCCAGGAGTTATTGCAGACAATGTCGGTGATAATGTGGGTGACGTAGCAGGTATGGGTTCTGATATTTTTGAATCTTATTGTGGATCAATGATTGCATGTATTGCTCTAGCAGCATCAATGACGAGTGCTACAGTCAATTCATTGGGTGGAAGCCAGTATATGTTACAATATATGCCACTAGCATTAGCATCTTTGGGTATAATTTGTTCATTATTGGGGATATTAACCGTTAAAGCATTTTCTTCAAAAAGTGCAGAAACAGCTTTAAGATATGGAACTATTGGTTCTGCAGTTGTGTTTGTCATAGCCTCTTATTTTCTTATTAAATTAATGGGCGTTTCCTCAGGTGTTTGGATAGCTGTTCTTACTGGATCAATTGGGGGAATAATTGTTGGATTGGTAACTGAATATTACACCGGAGGAAGTCCTGTTGAAAAAATAGCTAAAGATGGAGAAACAGGTTCTGCAACAGTTTTAATTTCGGGTCTTGCAACAGGAATGCAATCAGTTGCTATACCAGTGCTAACAATAGTTTTGATTATTTTTATTTCCAATATTTATGCTGGACTTTATGGAGTTGGAATCGCAGCTGTAGGTATGTTAAGTACAGTTGGAATAACCATGGCTATAGATGC
>CAKZQZ010000083.1 GCA_937142855.1 uncultured Alphaproteobacteria bacterium
AAAAATCAATCCTAAAAGACCTCCAAAAAAACCACCCCAAACTACTAACCAACCTAAATGCTCTCTTATCATTTTTTGAATAATTATTTTTACATCGTTGGGTGATAAATCTGCTAGTCTAGCGTCTAAAATATTTTCAATTTTAAGAAGTAATTCGTCAGTAGAATTGTTATTTCCAGAATTATCTTTGATAAAGTCTTCAATAATTACTTTAAGTTTTTTAACAAATGGATCTTTTAAGGGTTCTAAAGCTTTTCTTCCTCCAATCATAGCTAGCATACCACCTAACTGAGAGCCTTCTATTGACTCAACAAGACCAACAAACACTCTATCAAAATCTATTTTTTCTATAATACCACCTGAAGTCTTTTGTTTGTTATCAAGTATAAATTTATCAATTTGCTCGGCTGAAAATAATTCTTTTAGAATTAAATTTTTAATACCCAATTTTATATCGTCAAATCTATCTAGAATAACCCCAGATCCATATAAAAATGGAACCTTATCAAATAACATATGAATAGCTAATAAGTTTGTGATGCTTCCAGATAAAGCAAAAACCCCAACTAGAAGAATGAAAGAAAAATCATCACGGTATAAAAAGCCGATTAAAATAATAAAGATTGATATTAAATTTGTAATTAAAGATTTATTCATCATACGTTTATTTAAAACTAAATGCTTACAACTTTGGTGCAACAACGACTGGGTTTCTTAATACACCTAACAAACCTATGTCGACTTCCACAACATCACCAGGTACCATATAAACTGGAGGATTTCTTTTGTCGCCCACTCCACCTGGTGTACCTGTAACAATTACATCCCCTGAAGAAAGTGCTGTAAATTCTGAGATATAACTAATTAGTCTTGGTATTGGAAAAATAAGATCCGATAATTTAGCTTTTTGCATAACATTTCCATTTAATCTTAGTTCAATTGGCAATTCTCTATAATCCCCTACTTCGCTTGGGGTAACCATGTAAGGACCAAAACCACCAGTGCCCGGAAATGTTTTACCAGGGGTAAATTGAGATGTATGTCTTTGATAATTTCTGATACTTCCATCATTATAACATGCATAGCCAGCTATGTGGTTTAATGCATCATCTTCAGATATAAATCTTCCACCTTTACCGATTACTATTGCCATTTCTGCTTCATAATCAAAACGGTCAGAGTTATCTGGTTTTATCATGGGTTGTAGATGAGCCACTTGAGAATCTGCAAATCTAGTGAAAATCGTAGGATTATCTACGTCAGGTCTACCAGTTTCCTTCTTGTGCTCTAGGTAATTTAATCCAATGCACATGATTTTTTCTGGATCTGGTATGACTGGTAAAAAAGTTATATCTGAAAACGATAAATCTTTTGTTTTACTGGCTATATACTCTTCTGCTTGATCTTCCATATTCAGTGATATTAATTCTTTTAATGTATTAATATCTGGATCGAGTTTACCTGTTAGGTCTATAATACCATCTCTAACAACGGCTCCAAATCCAGGTTTACCTAATCTAACAAAGCTTAATAATTTCATTTTTTTTCCTTTTTAAGATCTCATAATTGCGTTACCCCACAGATTTAGGGTTCTTTCTTCTTGAGGCCAGTTTTTAACCGGTCGACCATGAACCGTTTCTAACTCAGCAGAAATTTCTATCCAATTACCATCTATATCTTCAATAAATACAAATAAATTATTTCCCGGTCCATGTCTACCAGGACCCCACATCAATTTAATATTATTTGAAGCAAAATGATCACACCAATTTTTTATATAATTCCAATCTCCTGCCTCATATGAATGATGATCCATACCCTTTGAAGAAGATTTAAAACAAGCTATGGTGTGATGCTGATGGTTAGAAGTAGTAAAACAAGTTGCAAGTTCACCATCTTGCTTAACTACACGATCAGTAATTTGAAAGCCAAGCTTGTTTGCATAAAAATTCTGGAATGCTTCCACATCTTGTGAAGTAAAAGTTAAATGTTGCAAGGGTGCATATATACCTTCTTGGTCATTTTTATCATTTTCTTTTAACACACCAAAACATATTAAATTATCATCAGGATCCTTTACCGAAACAGAACCCGACTTGTAGAAATCTGACTTAAAATCTAGTAAATTTAAATTTTTTTGAATTAAAAATTCTTTAAATCTGTAAAGGTTTTTTTCACTTCTACATACCATACCTGCATAACTAAGAGTTTTATTTATACCTGAGGTAATTATTATTTTACGATCTGGTCCATCGCATATAAATTCTTGTGAAGATATTTTATTAGTTTTCATGTTCATAACATTTGAATAAAATTCTGCTAACTTATCTGGATTATTACTTTTTATCGCTAAATGATGTAAGAAAAAATCAGCTTGAACAGCACTTAATGTCATATATCTTCCTTTGCTAATAAAATTTCATTATTATGATAAATTTCTATATCATCGAGTATCTGGCTAATATACTTTTCAATTAACAAACCATAACTTGATAAATTAGCATAAATAATAGGTTCATGTTCAGGAAGAAAATCCTTTAAATTAAAGATTGAACTTAGTGATGCCTCAATACCTAATTTTTTGCTATGGATAGGAACGGCAAAACCAATAAGATCTCTATCTACTTGTCCTTGGGTACAACAATAGCCCTTTTTTTTATCATTTTTTAAGCTCTTTAAAAAATAATCTTTTTCATTACCTGTTTTGAAAGTTTCAGAACTTAAAAGATCCTCCAACCGTTTTCCATTAATCTGCATAATTATTGCTCTTGAAGTTGCACCATACATTAAAGGCATTAATTTACCTTTTTGATAACTGGTATTATTTTTAAAAGATGGGCTTTTAAAATCAGCCACACACATAACTTTTTTACTGTAGAGCCTTGCTAAAACATTCACGCTTACAATTGGGTTTTCATTAGCCAATTTTTCTAAAAAAGGCTGTCCTGCTTTGACTAAAGGGTCAGATAAATTTATAGTACGATTAAATTTAATAAAAGCTGGGCCGAGCCTAAAATAAGACCCTTCAGCACTTTCCAGAAATTCTGCTAAAACCATTTCACGTACAGTTCTATATATTGTACTCGATGGTGTTTTTAGTTTTTCTGAAATTTCTGCAACTGTCCAGGAGCTTGTACGCTCTGAAAATAGATTTAAAATCTTATTATATCTCATAAAGCCTGACATTTAAATCCTATGGACTATAAATTTGGTCAAGATGATGATCACAAAATGCTTTTAAGTCATCGCTTTTAGTACTAGCAAGGATAAATCTATCTGGACGAACAATTAAACTATTTGTTTTAAACTTATCTAATAAATTATATAATTCTGGAATTTGCACATCGTCTAAAACGTTAATTTTTATTTGCTTTTTATCTATTTTTTTATTTGTTAATAAAACAGGCTCAAAAGAAAATAAACTATCAACATCCTTTCCAGAATCTTTTTTTAAACATGGAAAAATTTTCCCTCTATTTGAGTCTTTACAATCACCTAAACCTTTTCCTAGTTTTGGTTTAATTGTATTCATTTTTATTGTACCATCTGGTTGAATAAAAACCGTATCTGATACTTTTGAACCACCAATTGAGTTAAGTAGTTCACCCATTTTCATGGCAGTTTGAATATAATCCCTTACATTTGAAGATCTCTCTGTTTGATAACTATCGAGTAATTTTTCATTGTTTCCTCTTTTACAACATATACTTATTTTCCAAGCTAAGTTTGAAGCATCCCTTATTCCCGCACACATTCCTTGACCCATAAATGGAGGCGTTAAATGCGCAGCATCTCCAACTAAAAATAAACGACCTCTTCTCCACTGTTTAGCAATAGCAGATTGAAATGTGTAAATAGTTTTTCGTTCAATTTTAGCTTCACTTGGTAATACCCATTTACTTAAGAACTGCCACAAGGTTTTTTCATTGAAAAATTTTTCAGGGCTTTCATTATCTTTAAGAGCTATTTCCCATCTTCTTCTTTTACCTACGTTCCTACAGTATGTCGCTGGTCTGTTAGCATTACAATATTGAATAGTTCTATCAGGTAAGTTATTTTTATTTTTATTTAATATAAGGTCAATAACCACCCACCTCTGCTCAAATCCAAGGTGTTCCAGTTCTGATTTAATATGTTTTCTGATAAACGAATTAGCACCATCACAACCAATTACATATTGAGATCTCACTGAATAATTTTTATCGATCCTTGTATTTCTGAAACTAACAGTAGTAAAATTTTCATGATTGATAGTTCCATATACTTCCGAATTTTGTAAAATTTTAACTTTACTAAATTTCTTAAGTTTGTAGCGAAGACTTCTTTCTAAATCAGGTTGATGAAAGCGATAACTTGGAAACCAACCATTTTCTGTAATTATCTTTGGCCTTGGCCAATCAAGAAGTATTTTCCCTTTTTCATCAATAAATTTTGTTCCTTTATTAATAATTAATTTTTTAGACAAACCTTTTGCTATGCCTATGGTGTTAAAAACTCTCATCACTTCATCATCAAAATGTACTGCCCGAGGCAAATCATATAAGCCTGCTTCTTTTTCTAAAATGAGAACTGATAAATCATTCATAGCTAGCAAATTAGCTAAAGTAGCTCCCACAGGACCCAAACCTACAATTACAACATCGAAATTTTTATTATTCAT
>CAKZQZ010000084.1 GCA_937142855.1 uncultured Alphaproteobacteria bacterium
GATACCAGTCACTGGGAGTTAATGGTTTATCTATATAGTTTTGAATTTCGGAAGGGTTGTGTATTATCACCATTATTTTATCTCTTTTTTTATATTTGAATAATTTGGATAAATGATAGTGTATTTTATAACAAATAAAAATTCAAATTATGGAGATTTAATTGTCTTGGAAAAATAAAATACAATTAGAAGGCGTTATTCCCGCTACTTTGATAGCTTTCGATGAAGATTTCCAAATAGATGAAAAAGCAAGTAGAGAACATATTAGAGAGTGTGCCTTAACTCCACGGATATCAGCAGTAACAGTCAACGGACATTCTTCGGAAATTCATGCTTGTTCTTTTGATGAGCAAAAAAAGATCTTAAATTTTTCTTTAGATGAGATTGGAGATATTGTTCCTATTATAAATGGTGTGTATGCTGATGGAAGTATTGAAGCCGCTAAAATTGCAAAGATGTCTGATACGAATGGCGCATCTGCATTGTTATGTTTTCCTCCTCAGAGCATGTCTATGGGAGGGCACTTAAGGCCTGAGATGGCTGTGGAGCACTTTAGTAGAATTGCAGACGCAACAGATCTTCCTTTAATATGCTTTAATTATCCATCGTCCGGAAACTTATCATATCCTTTTGAAACGTTATTAGAATTATTTGAGAAAGTCCCCACCATTAAAGCAATAAAAGATTGGTCTAATGAGCCTATGTTGCATGAGAAGCATATTAAAACTTTTCAAAACTTACCCAATCCTGTTAATGTTCTTACAACACATAGTTCATGGCTAATGTCTTCTCTTGTAATGGGCGCTAAAGGCCTTTTGTCTGGCGCAGGTAGTGTTATTGCATCTCTTCAAGTTGATTTGTTTTTTTCAATAAAAAACAAAGACCTTGAAACAGCACAAAAAATTAATGAGAAAATTTATCCCTTAGTTCAAGCTTTTTATGCCCCCCCATTTCTTGACATGCATAACAGAATGAAAGAAACACTAGTTTTACTTGGTATAATGGATAAAGCTGTAGTTCGACCACCATTGATGAAATTATCAGAAAAAGAAATAAACTCTTTAAGACAAGCAATTTCTCTATCAGGATTATAATTTTTTTAAAAAAAACTCATTTATATTGTTTTTGTAATATTAATTATGTTTAATAGGATAAATATAAATTTTGGAGGAAAATAATGAAATTTTTTAGACAAAGTCTAATTGTGTTATCATCTATTTTAGCTTCCCTGTTAAGTTTTGTGGGTTCGGCTAATTCAGATGGACATGGCGAGTTTAAGCTTGGGGTTGTAACTTTTTTATCTGGGCCTGCAGCTGAACCGTTTGGCGTTCCTGCTTGGAATGGGGGGAAGCTTTTTATTAAATTGCTTAATGAAGGCAAGGCTCCCGCACCTTATAATAAAAAGGGTTTTGGTGGTATGAAGATTACTGCTATTCCTATTGATGAATCTGGTGGTGCTACTAAGCAAGTTCAAGAATTTAGAAACCTTGTGCAAAGAGATAAGGTAGATGCGGTTCTTGGATATGTCTCTTCAGGTGACTGTATGGCAATACCGTCAGTAGCAGATGAGCTTCAAGCTTTAACTGTATTATATGACTGTGGTACACCAAGAGTTTTTGAAGATGCTTCATATAAGTATGTTTTCAGAACAGCTGCACACGCAGCTATGGATAACATAGCAATTGCAAAGTATCTTATAGAAAAAGGACATGATATTAGTTCGATCGCTGGTATAAATCAAAATTATGCTTGGGGAAAAGACAGTTGGAAAGATTTTAGTGTTTCAATCAAAAAATTATCTCCAAATTCTGAAATCAAAAATGAACTATTTCCAAAAATATTTTCAGGTCAGTATGGAACAGAAATATCTGCTCTGTTAAATTCGAAGGCAAAAGTTGTGCACAGCTCATTATGGGGTGGTGATTTACAGTCATTTATTCTTCAAGCAAAGCCAAGAGGTTTTTTTAAGAGAACTCAAGTAGTATTTTCTGCTGGTGACCATGTAATGCCTGGATTAGGTAACAAATATCCTGAAGGTGTTATTTTAGGTGCTCGAGGTCAATATGGAATGATGGCCCCAGATACAGCTTTGAACAATTGGTTTTACAAAGCATATATGGATGAGTATGGAGTTTTTCCAGCACAACCTCCGTATAGAATGGTTCAAGGATTGATGGGTTTAAAGATGGCAATTGAGAAAGCTATGGATAACAATGGTGGAAAAAGGCCAAACAAAGATCAGATAGCAGAGGCATTTACTGGTCTTGAGTTTGAAGCACCAGGAGGTCTTGTTCAGATGAAGCTTGGCAACGGTCATCAAGCTATTCAACCACATGCAATTGGCAAGACAGCTAAAGATAAGGATGGTAATATTGTTGTTACTGATATCGTTAGATATAAAGCTTCTTGTGTAAATCCACCTAATGGTATTAAAGCTGTAGACTGGATTAATGCAGGTTTCCCTGGAGCTGATTGTTAATCTGCTTTAAATAATATAGTTAAAAGCCAAGGTTTTCATAACTGCCTTGGCTTTTAATAAATTTAATTAAAATTCTAAATACGAGATTAAATTGATTGATGAATTACTGACAATTTTTTTAGATGGAGCAATTTATGCTTCATGGCTTTTTATTGTAGCACTTGGTTTAACTTTTGTCTTTGGCGTCCTTAAAATTTTAAATATTGCCCATGGTGGAATATACGCTCTTGGAGCTTATTCAACAGCAACCTTAGTACCTATTTTTTATTCCCTAGGCGTGCCAGAACAGTTTGTTATTTTAACTATGTTAATATCTGCATTAGCAGTTGCAATTGTCATAACGCCAATAATGGAAAGAGGGATACTAAGACGATTTTATGGACAAGATGAAGTTCTAATTGTCCTTGTAACTTATGCAATTTATCTTGTTTTAGAAGATGTACAAAAATTAATCTGGGGAATGAATTCTCTTTATGTATCAGAACCTAGGGAATTGTTAGGTGCCTTAGAGTTTGGATCACTATACTACGTAGGTTACGATTTGGCGCTAATCGGTTTAGCTATATTTTGTGGTCTCTTTTTATGGCTTGTTTTAAATAAAACAAAATCTGGCAAGATAGTACTTGCGGTTATCCATAACCCAGAAATTAGTGGTTGTATGGGTGTTAACATTAATAAAGTTTACTTAGCTGCATTTTTTGTAGGGGCATTCTTAGCTGCTCTTGCAGGTTCTTTTACAGCACCTCTAATATCTGTTCAGGTTGGTATCAGTGTTGCAGTTGTAATTGAAAGTTTTGCAGTAGTTATAATTGGTGGTTTAGGAAGTATTCCTGGGGCAGTTATTGGTGCGCTTATCATTGGTATGGCAAGAGCAGCATGTGTACATAAGCTTCCTGAAGCAGAAATTTTCATAATGTATTTGTGTATGGCAGGAATGCTAATATTTAGACCTAAAGGTTTATTCCAAGGAACTCAGGCTAGGAAGATATAATGTCACCAAAACTCATAAACAATATTTTTTTCCAAAGTATTTTTTTAATGTCTTTGCTTATAGTAGTAGGCATTTTTATTCCTAACTGGTTAGTATTTGTTATCACAAAAGCTATAGCATATGGTTTGGTTGGTCTTGGTATAATTACCTTGATGAGAGGTGGATTGGTTTCATTTGGACAAGGGTTTGTCTTCGGTATTGGGGGCTATACTGCGGGCCTTTTAGGAACACAAGCTGGTCTAACTGATGCAATATTACTTTTATTTATTAGTTTTATATTTACTGGTTTTGTAGGATTAATAATTGCACCTTTACTAGCGAGATATAGAGATATTTTCTTTGCTATGTTATCCCTTGCTTTCTCAATGGTCCTTTATGGAATTTTAATAAAAATTGACGCAATTGGTGGATCAGATGGTTTTGTGTTACCTGAGTCAACTTATTTTGGTATAAAGCCATCTCCAGAATATGCGGATTATATGTTGTATGTTGTATCAATAATTATGACGGGTATAGTGTCAATAATTATTAAGTATTATTATGATTCTACCCCAGGTCTCATTGCTCTTGCAGTTAGAGAAAATGAACTTAGAGTTGAATATCTTGGTTCATCAGCATTTAATGTAGCTGTCTTAAACTTCACAATTGCTGCTGGTTTAGGTGGTATGGGTGGGGCCTTAAATGGAATAGCATTAGGACATATTGACCCAGAATTTACTTATTGGACAACTTCTGGAGAGTTTGTTTTTATTTCTATATTAGCAGGCTACTTGAGTGTGCCAGCTGTTTTCTTAGCAGCCTTGTTATTAGAATTAGTGAGATCCTTTTCTGGTAGATACTTTCCAGATACATGGCAATTGATTTTAGGTGTTTTTCTAATTTTGAGTATTATTTTTATTCCATCAGGTATTGGGTCTTTCTTCAAAAAATTCTTTGACAAATTTAAAAACAAATAAGGTTTGGATGTTATATGTCTAAAAATAATGATTTATTAAGAGCTGAAGGTATAAATAAATCTTTTGGTGCAGTAACTGCCGCAAAGGATATTAATGTAGGGATTAAAAAAGGTGAAAGGGTATCGCTCATTGGTTCTAATGGTGCGGGTAAAACAACTTTTATGAATATGGTCACTGGATATTTGAAACCAGATACTGGAAATATTTTTTTCAAAAATGAAAATATAACCTCCTTAAATCCAAGAGTGATTACACAAAAAGGAATAAGTAGATCTTTTCAAATACCTCAAATTTTTGAGCCTATGTCGACTTGGGAAAACTTGTTAGTAGCATTAGGCACTTCTCAAAAAAATCATTCTTACTTTAAAAATGCACGATCAAAAGAAAACTCAGATTATATTGATGAAATGCTTTCTCGTTTTTCTCTTAATGAATTTGCTCATAGACAAGTCAGTGAATTGCCTGGAGGAGTAAGGAAGTTACTTGATATTGCTATGGCATTGGTAAGAAAGCCAGATATTTTGTTGTTAGATGAACCGACAAGTGGTGTTGGCGCTGAAGAAAAGTACCCATTAATGGACACAATCGCAAAGGCTTTATCTGTTGAAGACTTGACTGTAATCTTTGTTGAGCATGATATGGATATCGTTCAAAATTACTCAGAAAGAGTTGTTGCATTTTATCAGGGTGAAATAATAGCAGATGATAATTGTGATAAAGTTCTAAAAGATAAAAACGTACAGGAATACGTTACTGGCAAAACTCAAGTGAAGGCAAAGTAATTATGTTAGAAGTAAACGGTGTAAGCGTTAAAATTGGAGCAATTCTAGCTTTAAAAAATTTCACTTTAAATATTAAGAAAGGTGAAATGATAGCTCTTATTGGAAGAAATGGAGCTGGAAAAACAACCCTTTTAAAATCTATAATGGGTGTAAATAAATTATCCGATGGTATCATAAAATTTAATGACATTAATTTAGCTAATTCTGCAAGCCATGAGAGAGCTGCTTTAGGGATTGGTTATATGCCTGAAGACAGAGGTTTAATTCCTGAGTTGACTGTTGAAGAAAATATTGTGTTACCGTCTTGGTCAATTCAAAATTTAGATAGTGATGAGCGTTTAGGCTTAGTTTACAAAATAATGCCTGAGTTGAAAGAAATGTCAGATAGAAAAGCCCTCCTTCTTTCAGGAGGGCAGCAAAAGATGGCTGCATTAGGTAGAGCATTAGTGCTGGGAACCCAATTACTATTGCTTGATGAGCCTTTTGAAGGGGTTGCTCCTGCTCTAAGTCAGAGATTAGGAGAAGTTATAAGAGGTTTAAAGGAACAAAATATGTCAATTATATTAAGCCAGTCTGAATTAAATCATACTGAAGATATTTTTGATAAACAGTTCGTAATTGAACGTGGTGAAAATATAAATTAAACTACTTTATATACTCTTTAGAAAGCTGTTTGATTTATGGATGAAATTTATCATGAATTACATTTTAATAACCGAGTAGTTAAAACTTTTAAAAAAAGGGATACTAATTTTTGGAAAGCTTTCCAAAAAAATAAAAATAAATATCCTCAAAAAATTGCTGTTACCGATGGCGATAAAAAATTTAGTTATGAAGAAATTTATAATTTTGTTCTAAACCAATCTAGTTATATTAAAAATTTAGGCATCAAAAAAGGGGATAGAATTTGTCTTCTATTTGAAAATAGTTGGCCATTAATTGTTTATACTCTTGTTGGTTTAAAAAATGGCGTGATCATAGTTCCATTAAACCCTAAGTCTTCTATAGCTGAAAATCAGTTGATTATAAATGACTGTTCAGCAAAGACAGTTTTTCTAGATCAAAATTTTTGTAAAAACCTTCCCTCAAAAGATAATATAAATACCGTAGCTGATATCATTGTTTTTAAAGAAAACACTATGTTGAAGGATAAAATAACACCGGTAATTGATGAAATAATTGTAAATGAAGAGGATGCAGCTTTCATTTTATATACTTCTGGCACAACCGGGAAACCAAAGGGAGCTGTATTAACAAATTTTAATATAATCCATTCTTGCTTGCATTTTAAAAGACATTTTAATTTATCGGAGAAGGATAATTGCATCTTGGTTGTTCCCGCTAGTCACGTTACTGGTTTGGTAGCTCACATCATGACAACCTTGTTTTCAGGTGGAAATCTAATCCTTATGAGAGCATTTGACGTAAAAGAGTTTTTATATTTAGCAGAAAGAGAACAGTTATCTTATTTGATAATGGTTCCAGCAATGTATAATTTATGTCTTTATCGTGAAAATTTAAAAAATTATAATCTTAAAAACTGGAGAATTGGATGTTTTGGCGGCGCTCCTATGCCCCTTGGAACTATTAAAAAGTTAAAAACTCTTCTCCCAAATATGCTTCTGGTGAATGCTTATGGTTCGACAGAAACTTGCTCACCTGCGACACTTATGACGCTTGAATATAATGAAGATCTAATAGCAAGCGTAGGCAAGGTAGTTGAAACAGGAAAAATCCTGATCATGGATGAAAATAATAAAGAATTAAAAAAAGGTGAAACAGGTGAAATCTGGATATCAGGTCCAATGGTTATACCAGGATATTGGAATGATTACAAAAGAACATCATTGGAGTTTATAAATGGTTTTTGGAAGTCAGGTGATATAGGTTATCAGGATAAAGATGGTTATATTTATATTCTTGATAGGAAGAAGGATGTGATAAATAGGGGAGGTTATAAAATTTATTCATCTGAGATAGAAAATTTGCTTAGTCTTTCTGGTTTGATAATTGAAAGCGCAGTCATACCCAAAAAGGATCCAATCTTAGGAGAAAAAATACACACTATAATTTATGCTGAAAAAGGAAATGAGATTTTAGATAGTTTGAAAAACATTTGTAAACAAAATTTGTCAGAGTATAAACAGCCAGATTTTTGGACATTTTTAAATAAAGAACTTCCTAAAAATAAAAATGGTAAAGTTTTAAAATCATTATTGATTGAAGAAATGAAAGATAAGTTTTAATTATATATATTATTTAAATTTAAAAATTTAGGAGCACTAAATGTTTGGTCTTATGCAGGATCACCCTCTATTAATCTCAACTATTTTTGAGCATGCTACTAAAAATTTTAGCAAACAAGAGATTGTATCCAATACAGTTGAAGGAGGTATTCATAGATACACTTATCTAGATTGGAGTAAAAGAACTAAAAAATTAGCTAATGCTTTTAAATCTTTTGGTTTGAAAGAAAGTGACAGAGTAGGCACATTAGCTTGGAATGGATACAGGCACCTAGAAATTTATTATGCAACATCATCAAGTGGTTTGGTCTGTCATACTATCAATCCAAGGTTACATCCTGATCAAGTTTCCTACATTGTAAATCATGCCAAAGACAGAGTTTTATGTGTTGATTTAAACATTTTACCTTTGGTTGAACAAGCCTCTGAAAATTTTAAAACAGTCAAAGCAATCATAATTATGACTGATGATGAAAATATGGTTCAAACAAATTTCAAAGATGACATTAAAGTAATTTGTTATGAGAATTTCATTAAAGATCATTCAGATCAATTTGAGTGGCCACTCTTAGATGAAAAGACTGCTTCATCTTTATGCTATACATCAGGAACAACCGGAAACCCAAAAGGTGTCCTATATTCTCATCGTTCAACAGTTCTTCATGCATATGGAATGAATTTAAAAGATGTGGTTCCTTATGGAGTTAAAGACGTAGTCCTTCCTGTGGTTCCTATGTTTCATGTTAATGCTTGGGGCACGCCTTATGCAGCACCAATGTGTGGCACAAAATTAGTTTTTCCTGGAGCCAAATTAGATGGAGAAAGTTTAACAAATCTTATGAATGATGAGAAAGTTACTATTTCACTTGGGGTTCCAACAATTTGGCTTCTATTACTTAATTACTTAAGAGAGTCAGGCAAAAAAATTGATACGGTCAAAAGATTAATTATAGGAGGGTCTTCATGCCCTAGAACATTGTTTGAAGGGTTCGAAGATGAATTTGGAGCTGAGGTAATACATGCCTGGGGGATGACAGAAATGAGCCCATCGGGAACAGTTAATATGCCTTCATTAGGAAAAGTCCCAAACAAAAGACCAGAGAATTATGATAAAAACATACAAAAAGGTAAAAAAATACAGC
>CAKZQZ010000085.1 GCA_937142855.1 uncultured Alphaproteobacteria bacterium
AAACGCGAATGCTGTGAACACAGTGCAGCCGGCAATACTCCGCTGCGCTACGTACTGCGGCTGCACGTTCCCGTTATCACCAAGCAAAATTAAAAATCTGAACTTTGGGATTTGAAAGTAAAATATCAGGATATATAGCAAGCCACAAAATGCTGCGTGACAAAGAATCTATTGATGAAATTCAGTCAGTAATAGATGCTTTGCCAAATCTTGAAAATGATAAATGGCCATTCTTGCCTAAAGATATTTTCGCTCTTTCAAAACCAATAACTAAGGATGGTAATCCGTTTCAAATTGCATACAGATCTGCAATGATTCACTTTTCGATGTCTGTCAAACAAATCGAAGATGAATTAGAAGAATGGTTAAACAAATTTGAGAACTTCTTTAAGAGAATCCCAGATGTGTATGAAGCTAATGTAGATATTCATTGTCTCTATTCTGGAAACTACAAAAATGGGAGTTTAAACTATAATTGGAAAGCAAATAGGGATAAGAATGGATTAGTAACTTGGAAATACAAAGGTGATCCGACCAAAATTGAAGATATTAGTAATCCGATTAATTTCACGCATTCATTTTTCACCGAAGAATTAAAGAAGCAAGTAATAGAAAATATGCAATGGCTGGGTGACCAAATAGGAAAGCAAATATCAATTACCGACAGATTGTCAACTGTAAAAGGAAATTATGATAGGCACTTTACCAGAACATCTAAACTTGAATTTATTATAGAGGATTTTGGAGTTAGGACAAGTGGAGCAATTGCACGAATTGGAGGAGCTAACAACAAATTTGAGTTTAGAACGGATTGTATTAGAAAAATTGAAAGGGTGTCGAATTACTTAGAAATTGAAAGTGTTCTTGACTTGAACGTAAGTAGATTAATTAATTTTGAGATAAGAGAGCCTGGTGATAACAATGGCTAGCCGACAATACTCCGTTTCACTGCGTACTGCGGCTAGCCGGGCCGTTATGCACAATCAAAATCAAATCAAATGAATTGTAACTGTAAAAATTTATGGTATAAAGAGACTGCTGAAATGAAACTTTCTGGTCAAGAGATACGTACACTTAATAAGTGCAAATTAAGAAGCAATATTAAAAAGAGTATCAGGATTAGTCAAACATACAAATATTTAACCGGATTAGAGGCTTCAATGAATGATGAGTGCCCGTTTTCTCAAAATAAAAATATAAATTAGAGTTGTTGTAAGCTAACCCATTGAAAATCAAACATCGTATATTTAGGGCAAAAGAAAATAATGGCAATAAGTTACAAAGATATCCGCAATGACCGGCAATGGAGAGCTTCAACAGGCCTGAATAAAGATCAGTTTTTTGACTTAGTCAAAGAATTTAAAATTACATACGAAGACTTTTTGGGAGAAACTCTAGAAGAACGTCAATCTTCTTCAACAAGTAAGAGCAAATTAAAGACCTATGAAGACCTCCTTTTTTTCATTTTATATAGCATTAAAAGTGGGTTAACTTACGATTTATTAGGCTTGAGTTTTGATATGGACCGGGGCGGTGCCTTTCGGCAACAAACCTTCTCCCTGAGAATTCTAGAGATGACTCTTCAACGGTTAGGCCATATGCCAAAGCGGTTTTATGAAAACCTTCAAGACTTCAAATCCCAAATGGCTGAACATGAAACAGTCCTTTTAGATGCAAGTGAGCAAAGGAGGCAACGCCCTCAGGATCAGGAGGATCAGAAAGATGATTACTCTGGCAAAAAAAAGGACATACAATAAAATTACTGGTTTTGGCTAACACGAATAGACGAATCTTATACTTAAGCCAGCCCTATTGTGGATCCTCCCACGATTATGCAATTATGAAATCAGAGTTTGACCCTGACAAGGGCTTATGGTTTGATGAACAGGGATTATATGTCGATTTAGGGTTCCTGGGGATTGAAAAGGATTATCAAATTAAACAGGTGTTTATACCTCATAAAAGGCCAAGAAGGAAATCAAAAAACGATCCTAAAATTGAATTTACAGAAGAACAGAAAATGCATAATAAGTCTGTAAGTAAAATACGAATTAGGGTAGAGCATGCAATTGGCGGATTAAAAAGATATCGATTTTTATCTGATCGTTTAAGATGCAGAGATGCAGAACTTTATTCGAAAGTAGCTGGTGTAGCAGCAGGATTATGGAATTTCCAGCTAACTGCTTGATCTTCATACATCAACAACTCTATTGTGCTGATTGCGATTTTTATGAATCTAAAAATTGATCACAAAGAAGTATCCATGGTGTAACAAGGTAGCACATTCCAGTAAAATGGAAAGGTCTCGGTTCAAGTCCGAGTGGTCGAAGAATTTTAAATTTTTCGACCACTTGGCGACCGAATAAATCAAGATTTTATGGAGAATAACAATTTAATATATACTGCTACAGTTGAAAATGTTAGGGAGCTCAAGAAAACTTTGAAGTATATCAAAAGAAAAATTAATGAACAAATAAGAATAACTAAAAGTGATGAGATAAGTCCTTTGACTAAAGTGTATTTATTGACGTATTCAACTTGGGTAGAATCTAATTTACTAAAGTTAATTCATATTCCAGATTCATTCAGCACTTCAGAGATCAATCAGATCAAATCCCAATCAAAAATAGAAGATAAGTGGGGCAAACTTTTAGAATTGGTATTTAGAAAATTCAACTTAACCAAAAAAGGATCTGAAGTCCCTAATAAAAAGAAAAGGATTAAAGAATTAATTGATAAGTATATCCTAAGACCTAGTTTATTGAGAAATAAGATTATTCATGGTCAATGGCACATCGCATTCAACCGAGAGAATACTAGTATAAATAATGAACTTACAGATCAGATTAAAAGCGTTAATTCTGTACAAGTTTATATTTGGGTTGAGATATCTGAATTGATATTTCAGATAATAGAAGATTTGGTGAAGTCGAAAAGTCATAACAAACATAAAGCACATTATAAGAATTATCACCAGCTACTAGCAGAAATCGAAAATTTCGAAGAGAAGACAAAAAATTGGTCAGTTGAGTCAAAAAAGAAAGTACTAGCCAGAAAAATGAGAAAACA
>CAKZQZ010000086.1 GCA_937142855.1 uncultured Alphaproteobacteria bacterium
AAAGGTCCTTGGAAAAATACATTTTTTGGCAATTTAGAAGATAAAGTTTCAAATTTTGCTCATGGAATTGAATTAGGTATTTATTAATCTTCATTAGGATATTTAGGTATATTTTTTAAACCCCTTAATAAAGCTTTTTGGAAATTGATCATATCATCACTAATTTTGCTTTGAGTGTTTTCCAGTCCATCTATGAAGCTTTTAACGTCCTTTTCTAATATTGCTATTGTATTATCGTTATTATAACTTTCTTTTGCCCAATCAATTTTATTTAAATTATCGCTAAACCAATTCTTTCCTGATGAACAATTAAGAATGTTTAGTAATTGCTCAGAGGATATATTTAAATTTTTTGCCTCTGATAAAACATGTCTAACAGCTAATACCGAACATGATGCAACAAAATTATTCAATACTTTTATAGACATTCCAGAACCAAAATCACCAATATGATGTATTTTTTCTCCTAAAATATTTAAAATTGGTAAAATTTTTTCAAAGTCATTTGAGCTTGAACCAACCATAAATGTTAGAGTTGCATCCTTTGCTTTCATTGGCGCGCCAGACATGGGAGCTTCTATCATTTTAATATTTGGAGGTTTTTTGTTAAAAAATTCTTTTAGAAATGCAGGTGATAATGTTGAGCAGATCACAAGTATTTTAGGTGTATTAGTTTTAAACAGCCCATCTTGACCTTCACATAATTCAAGTGTTTGATTTATATCTCTTACTATACTAAATATGATATCACTTTTAGCAAAAAATTCTTTTTTAGACTTAATGAAATTATTTTTAACTGTAGGGAAAAATTTCTCATGTTTTATATCATATCCATATGCATTAATATTATTTTTTAACAGAACTTCTAACATTGGTAATCCCATTGTTCCGCAGCCTGCAACGCCAACACTCAATGATAAAATATTACTCATATTTAACCTCAAACATTTATCTACCTTAACTTGTTTTAGATGATTATTTTCAATATATTAATCTATATTTTAAAAAAGGAATACAAAAGTGAATAATGTTGACATTAATATTAATGATCTTAAGGCTTGGATTGGTAATGAGGAAGTTGCCTATGATGAGGTGTCAGTTAATTTAGAAAAAAAATTTAGGGCTACCATAGATGAAGATCCTGGTTCGCCACAAAAAGGTGAAATAGCCTCCTCAGGAATACATTGGACTCTTGCCCCAGCAATAGTCAAATCATCTCTTTTAGGAAAAGACTCTCATCCTGCAAAAGGAGAATTTTTACCACCGGTTCCATTACCACGGAGAATGTGGGCAGGGTGCCAAACAAAATTTTTTAAACCATTATTGATTGGTGATGAAATTAAAAAGGTATCATCTATTTTTGATGTTAATTTAAAAAACGGTAAATCTGGTCTACTTTGTTTTGTAAAAGCCAAGTATGAATTTTATGTGAATAATGAATTAGTGATAGAAGAGTTTCACGACATTGTTTATAGAGATTACCTTAAACAAGATAAAAATATTAGGAAATTAAATATATTACCTGGTTTTGATCCAGTTTATAAAGAAAAAATTCATACTCATCCTACTATGCTATTTAGATATTCTGCCATAACATTTAATGGCCATAGAATACATTATGATTATCCATATTCAACACATGAAGAAGGTTATAAAGATTTAGTTTTTCATGGACCATTACAGGCCACTCTAATGCTAAGAGCAGCTGAAAAATACAAAAACAAAAAGGTAACACAATTTGCTCACAAAGGTATTGCTCCAGTATATGCTAATCAGGATTTGTATGTAACTATAGAACATAAACCTAAGGGAGATATTATCTGCTATACAAGTACGGACGATGCGGGTATTACAATGGAAGCAGAAGCATTTTTTTAATTTTGGAGTTTAAATGTCAGAATTTGATTATGACCTTATAGTTATTGGCGCTGGTTCAGGTGGAACAAGGACAGCAAGGATTTCTGCATCTTATGGTGCTAAAACCCTTGTAATTGAAGGTGATAGAGCAGGTGGAACTTGTGTCCTGCGTGGTTGTGTACCTAAAAAATTACTAGTTTATGCATCACAATTTTCAGAACAAGTGTCTGATGCAGAAGGCTTCTGTTGGCAAATTAATAGTTTTAAAAGTAATTGGTCTGATCTTATTAAAAAGAAAAATAAAGAGCTTGATAGATTGCATGAGATTTACGTAAATCTCATAAAAAACTCTGGTTGTGATTTAATCTCAGGTTGGGGCAAAGTTATAGGTCCAAATAAAGTTTCAATAAAAAAAAATGATGGAGAAGTTTTAGAATTTTCCTCAAAGAAAATAATGATTGCAGTAGGTGGTGAGTCATCATTTCCTAAATTTGAAGGTAATCAGTTTATGATTAATTCAGACCATGCTTTAGATTTAAATAAACTTCCTAAATCTATAGCAATATATGGATCTGGCTATATTGCTGTTGAATTTGCAGGAATTTTTAATGGTTTTGGTGTTGACACGCATCTTATTTTTAGAGCCAACAACGCACTAAGAGGATTTGATAGTGACTTGAGACAACATCTCATGACATCAATGAAACAAAAAGGAATTACCATACACAATAATAATACAATCTCAGAAATAGAAAAAACCAAAGAAAGCTTTAAAGTTAGTTTATCAAGTGGTCAAGAATTATCAGTGGAAATGGTAATGGGAGCTACAGGAAGGGTTCCTAAAGTTTCTGGTTTAGGATTAAAAAATGTTGGAGTTCAATTAGGTCAACGAGGCGAAATACTCGTTAATAAATTAAATAAAACTAATATCAAATCAATTTATGCAATTGGTGATGTAACAGATAAAATAACGCTGACACCAGTGGCAATTGCTGAAGGTCATGCCTTTGCTGACAGAGAGTATGGTGGAATTAATAGATTTATTTCCTATGATAAGGTTCCTAGTGCAGTTTTTAGTCAACCGTCAATAGCTGTCGTTGGCTTGAATTATGAAGAAGCTAAAAAGCAAAATATTAATGTTAAAGAGTATAAAAGTGAATTTAGAGCTCTTAAAAATACTATTAGCGGCAACTTAGAAAGAACATTAATGAAATTAGTTGTTGATCAAGATACGCAAAAGGTAATTGGAGCGCATATGATTGGTCCGGATGCTGCTGAGATTATTCAAGGTATAGCTATTGCCATAAAAGCTGGAGCCTTAAAATCAGATTTTGATAGTACAATTGGAATCCACCCTTCAGCTGCAGAAGAATTTGTTACTATGAGATCCTAAAAATGATTATAAAACTGATTATTTGAAGAATATTATAAATTCTGTTATTTGGTTTATTAGATTCAAATTATTAAATAGCTCTTAAATTAAAAGGAAAAAATAATGATTGATTGGAAAATAGATTCATGGAGACAGTTTCCTATAAAACAAGTTCCTGAGTATAGTGATGTATCTAGTGTCACCAGAGTTGAAAAAGAGCTATCTGTTAGACCTCCTTTAGTTTTTGCTGAAGAAGCAAGAAGATTAAGAAAAAGAATGGCCGATGTTGCAGAAGGTAAAGCTTTCTTGTTACAGGGTGGTGATTGTGCTGAATCTTTTGCAGAACATAACGCAAACAATATAAGAGATAGTTTTAGAGTTTTGTTACAAATGGCAGTAGTATTAACTTTTGGATCTGCACTTCCAGTAATTAAAATAGGTAGACTCGCAGGTCAATATTCTAAACCTAGGTCTTCACCATTTGAAGTTGTTAATGATATATCATTACCAAGTTATAGAGGTGACATGGTGAATGATATGGCGTTTGAACAAGATGCTAGAAAACCTGATCCTGAGCGCTTAATTAAAGTTTATGATAAATCTGCGGCAACTTTAAATTTGTTAAGAGCATTTGCAGGAGGAGGTATGGCTGACCTTACTAAATTACATGAATGGAACTTAGAATTTGTAAGAGGAACAAAAGCGGCTGAGAAATATAAAGAGCTTGCTGCTAAAATTACTTCATCTCTTGAGTTTATGAAAGCATGTGGAATGACACCAGAAAATACTCAGCAACTAAAAGAGACAGAATTTTATACTTCTCATGAAGGATTGTTACTAAATTACGAAGAAGCTTTAACAAGAAAGGATACAATAACTGAAGAGAAAGGTTGGTTTGCAACCTCTGCACATATGTTATGGATTGGTGATAGAACAAGAGGTATAGATGAAGCTCATGTAGAATATATGAGAGGTATAGCGAATCCTATTGGACTCAAATGTGGCCCTTCTACAGACCCAGATGATTTGCTTAGATTAATTGAGAGACTTAATCCGTTAAACCAAGCAGGAAGATTAACTTTAATTGCTAGGATGGGTTCTTCTGAAATACAAAAAAAACTAAAGCCACTTATAAATGCTGTAAAAAAATCTGGTTTAATTGTTGGTTGGTGTTGTGATCCTATGCATGGTAATACCGTAAAAGCATCGTCTGGTTTTAAAACAAGAAAAATGGATGATATAATGAAAGAGGTTAGAGGTTTTTTTGAAGTTCATAATGAGATGGGTACTATACCTGGTGGAGTTCACTTTGAAATGACAGGTCAAAATGTTACTGAGTGTGTTGGGGGAGTTTATGAAGTTAATGAAGCTAACTTAGCAGATAGATATCATACTCATTGTGATCCAAGATTGAATGCTACTCAATCACTAGAATTAGCTTTTCTTTTGGCTGATTTGCTTTCAGAGAATAGAAGTGGTTTTAGTAATAAAATAGCGGCAATATCTTAAGGGTTTAAAATTGTCAATTCGTGATAAAAAAAATAACGTAAAGATCATTAATAATAATCATTGGCCTCCTTCGCTTAGACCTACACCTGATCAACTACCTTTAGTTACTGATACATATTTTCTAAGAACTAAGGATATAATTAGTGAGTATGGTGATACGGAAGTAACTTATGCAATATTTATGAGAAGACCTGTTATTGCTGCTTTAGACCCTGCGGTTAGTTGGCTTGTTCAGATTGTAAAAGATAGAAATGGAAGCGTAAATATTAAACGTTCTTTCGAAGAAGGCAGTGACGTTGGTGCTGGTGAGCCAATGATTTATATATCGGGTTCTATGTTACTTTTGGTAGATTTAGAGACAGCATTACTTCAGAAAATAGGTGCAACATGTGTAGCAGCATATAACGCAAGGTCAATGGTTGATAGTTTAAAGAAAACATCATTTCTTGCCATGGATGCCCGTCATTGTGCTGGTTCTGATATGGCAGATCTCATGGCTTATGGAGCATATGTAGGTTCTAAAAGGGTGAAGTCAGAAACGGATGCAATTGGTTTCATTGGATGTGCAACAGACAAAACTGCTCATTTATTTCAAAACACAAAGGGATTAGGTACAATGCCCCATGCTCTGATTGGATATGCTGGTTCAACACTAAAAGCAGCAAAAATGTTTCATTCAACATGGCCAAATCAACCTTTAACTGTCCTGATAGACTATTTTGGTAAAGAAATAACAGATGGATTAACTGTATGTAGGTCTTTTAAAAATTTGGCTGATCAAAATAAATTGTCTCTAAGACTAGATACGCATGGAGGTAGATATATTGAAGGTCTAGATGTTGCAGGATCTTATGCGGTCTTAGAGAGAAATGCACCTGAAGCAATTAGGGGCTATAGAACCGAGCAAGAGCTTAGATATTTAATTGGAACGGGTGTTTCTGCTGCAGCCGTATGGCATTTAAGAGAAATGTTAAACAATTCTGGTTTTGAAAAAGTTAAAATAGTTGCTTCTAGTGGATTTGGCCCTGAAAAATGTAAAGTTTTTGCACTCGCTAATGTTCCTGTGGATGTTATTGGTACGGGTTCTTATTTGCCAAGTAGGTGGTCAGAAACATACGCAACTGCCGATATAATCTCATACGGTGGGAAATCTCAAGTAAAACTTGGTAGAGAATTTTTATTAAGACGTTAAAAAGTTAATTTACGAGTAATTAATGAAAAATAATATTAATATTGCACTAGCCCAGCTAAATCCAAAAGTTGGTGATATTAAAGGAAATGTCTCAAAATTACTTAAAATTAGAAAAGATTTAGGTACAAATATAGATATCATAGTTGTACCTGAATTATACTTAACTGGTTATCCAATTGATGATTTAGTTCTTAGAAACGATTTTTTAGAGCTTGTTGAAAATGAAATTAATAAACTTGCAAAGCTTACTGAAGATGGCAACGCTGCAATTATAATTGGTTCTCCGAGAAAAGATGAAGGTCTCTTAAAAAACTCTGTATTTGTATTAGATGATGGAAAAATTATATCTGTTAGAGACAAACATGTTCTTCCAAATACTGGTGTTTTTGATGAACAGAGAATTTTTTCAGCTGGATCATTATCCGGTCCAGTTAAAATAAGAGGTATTTTATTTGGGTTACCTATTTGTGAAGATATTTGGACAGAAACCGTTATAGAATGTTTATATGAAACAGGTGCTGAAATAATTCTTTCGATAAATGCATCTCCTTATTCAATTAAAAAAAGTGACCAGAGAATGTCTGTTGCTGTTTCTAGAGTGTTAGAATCTAAACTTCCTATTATTTATCTCAATAGAGTAGGAGGACAAGACGAGTTAGTATTTGATGGAGCCTCTTTTTGCTTAAATGAAAAGGGAAAATTGACTGTACAGCTAAAAGATTTTGAAGAACAAGTTTTAAAAATTGAATTAAACAAAACAGAAAACTTATGGAAAATCAAAGATAATATTCACAAAATTTCTTCTAAGACAGAAGCTCTTTATAAATCTTTAGTTGTAAGTGTTAGAGATTATGTTCTTAATAACGGTTTCCCAGGTGTTGTTCTTGGAATGTCTGGAGGTATAGACTCTGCTTTAGTAGCAGCCATTGCTACCGATGCTCTTGGACCTAATCTTGTAAAGGCAGTAATGATGCCAAGCCCATACACAAGTGAAGAAAGTCTAGAAGATGCTAAATTAGCATCTTCTAAGTTAGGAATTGAATATTCATACCTAGAGATAGAGAATGGTATGAACACTATAGATAAAATTTTAACTGGTTTTAACGGCCTTAATATGCCACCAGGAATTACGGAAGAAAACATACAATCAAGATTAAGAGGTTTACTACTGATGGCCATTTCAAACAGATATGGCTTTATGGTTTTAGCTACGGGAAATAAATCAGAGTATGCAGTTGGTTATGCTACGTTGTATGGTGATATGTGTGGTGGGTTTGCTGCAATTAAAGATGTATGGAAAACTGATGTTTTTAATTTATGTAAATGGAGAAATAAGAATAAACCTATAGAGTTTTTAGGGCCAGATGGAATGGTTATTCCAGAAAGGGTAATCACTAAACCTCCAAGTGCTGAATTAAGAGAAGATCAAAAAGACACAGATAGTTTGCCGGAGTATGATATTCTTGATGGTATTTTAAAAAAATTAGTTGAAGATAATTTATCATTAAACGAGATAGTAGATAATGGTTACAACATTGATGATGTTAAGAAGATATCCATGCTTTTATCTAGATCTGAATACAAAAGATTCCAATCAGCACCAGGGCCAAAGGTTACTGAAAAAGCTTTTGGTAGGGATAGAAGATATCCTTTAACTAGTGGTTTTAGAAATTGGAATTAAATAAACTGTTATAGAATGTTTTATAATTTTGTTAATTAGGAATTAAGTATGACTAAAGTTAGATTTGCGCCTAGTCCAACTGGATATTTACATATTGGCAATTTTAGAACAGCACTTATTAACTTTTTGTTTGCAAAAAATAAAAATGGCCATTTTATGCTTAGAATAGATGATACTGATGATGAGAGGTCATTGCCAAAATATGAAGATGCAATCAAAGAAGATTTAAATTGGATGGGAATTAATTGGAATAGTTTAGAAAAACAATCTTCTAGATTATCTTTTTATGATCTAGCTCTTCAGAAGTTACTTGACAAAAAAAGGGCTTATCCATGTTTTGAAACTGCTGAGGAGTTATCATTAAAAAGAAAAAGACAATTATCATCAGGTAAGCCACCAATTTATGATAGGGCTGCTTTAAAATTATCAGACTCGGATATTGCAGATTTTAAGGCTAAAGGTAGAATTCCTCATTATAGATTTTTATTAGATCATTCAGATGTTAATTGGAATGATTTAGTTAAAGGTGTTAGCCAATATAATATGTCTAATTTATCAGACCCAGTGATCATTAGAGAAGATGGAAGAGTTATATATACACTTGCATCAGTTGTTGATGATATTGATTTTGAGGTAACGGATATCCTTAGAGGTGAGGATCACATGACTAATTCAGCTGCTCAGATACAGTTATTTGAAGCTTTAGAGTCTTCCCCTCCAAATTTAGGACATTTATCTTTATTAACAGATATTACTGGAGCAGGGCTCTCTAAACGTATTGGTAGTCTATCACTGAGAGATTTAAAAACTGAAGGTTTTCAACCTATGGCCATTTCATCACTACTATCAAAAGTAGGAACATCAGATGCAGTTGATATATTTAAAGATATAAATCAAATTATTTTTGATTTTGATATAAGTAAATTTGGAAAATCAAAGCCCAAATTTGATAAAAATGAATTAAAAGGGTTAAATTCTAAATTTTTTAAATTACTAGATTATGCTGATATTAAAGATCAGTTAAATATATTTGATTTTGAAATAACATCTGAGTTTTGGGAGCTTATGAAAGGTAACATTGATGACCTGAGTAATCTAGAGCTATGGTGGAATATAATCTATGGTACAATAGAGCCAATTCATAATGATGAAAGTTTTATAAATACTGCTCTAGAAAGTTTGCCTGAAGGTAGATTTGATAAAAATACTTGGGCTTCTTGGATTAATATATTAACCAAAGAAACTGGAAGAAAAGGTAAAGAATTGTTTAACCCAATCAGAATGTGTTTGACAGGTCAGAGAAACGGTCCAGAAATGGCAACTTTAGTGTGGTTGATGGGAAGAGATAAGGTTATAGAAAGGCTTACTATTAAAAGTTTGTAAGTAAATTATCAAATGAATAATCTAAAACTTTATAATACAGCTAATAGAAAAGTAACTGATTTTGAGCCTGTAGATAACAGGAACATAAAAATATATGCTTGTGGTCCAACAGTCTATGATTTTATCCATATTGGTAATGCCAGACCATTAGTTATATTTGATATTTTAGTAAGATTATTAAGAAAAATATATCCCAAAGTTACATATGTAAGAAATATTACTGACATTGATGATAAAATTAATCAAAGGGCCTTTGAAGAAGGCATATCAATTTCACAATTAACTAGTAAAACAATAAAAAATTTTCATTATGATTGTGAAGCTCTAGGAAATTTAAAACCGGATTTTGAGCCTAAGGCTACTGATCATATTAATGAAATGATTGATATGATTAAAACCCTAATTGATAGAGGCTTTGCCTATTTATCTTCAAAACATGTTATATTTTCTATTAATAAATATAAAAACTATGGATCCTTATCAGGTAGAACTTTATCCGAAATGATATCTGGGTCGAGAGTTAATATAGAAGATTATAAAAATAATCCTGGTGATTTCATACTTTGGAAACCATCTTCAAGTGATCAACCAGGCTGGGAGAGTCCATGGGGAAGGGGACGTCCTGGATGGCACATCGAATGCTCGGCAATGAGTAAAAAATATTTGGGTAAACATTTTGACATACATGCTGGTGGACTTGATTTAATATTTCCACATCATGAAAATGAAATTGCGCAATCGTGCTGTGCAAATGATACAAAAGTTATGGCAAACTTTTGGATTCATAATGGTTATGTAAATTCTGATGGAGAGAAAATGTCTAAATCACTTGGTAATTTTATTACAATTAATGATTTACTTTCAGAATTTTCTGGAGAAACGATAAGATATGTATTAATGCAAGCACATTATAGGGCTCCTTTAAATTTTTCAAAAAAATCTCTAGTAGAAGCTAAAAAATCATTGTCTAGACTATATAGAGCTGTAGATGGTTATCAGGTAAATAATGAGACAGATCATGAAACAATAAGTAACCTTTATGATGATTTAAATACTCCCAAAGCTCTTGCAAGAGCTCATTATCTTGCCGACCAAGCAAACAAAGGTAGTAAAGAGTGTGCACAATTATTAAAAAATTTCAGTAAAATGCTTGGTATTTTATCTTATTCTTCTGAAGACTGGTTCAAGTCTAGAAATAATTCCCAAAACACAAAAAAATTAAATAATAAAATATCTGAGAAAGAAATTAATAAACTTATTTTAGAAAGACAAAATGCCAAACAGGAAAGAAATTTTAAAAAAGCTGACGAAATTAGAGAAAAGCTTCTAAATTTAGAAATTATTCTTGAAGATCAACCAGGAAAAACAACGTGGAGAAAAGTTTAATACTTCTTTATTTAATATGATAGAATTAATCCCTAACATAATTTTATCTAATCCTCAGCTAGGCGAAAATATAGGTTCAACTGCTAGGGCAATGAAAAATTTTGAAATTGAAAAATTAAGATTAATAAATCCAAGAGATGGTTGGCCTAACAAATCTGCATATGCAATTTCAGCTGGAGCAGAAAGTGTTTTAAATAGCGCTCAAAATTTTAATTCACTAAGGGATGCAACAACAGATATATCTCTTTTGTTTGCTACCACTGCAAGAAAGCGAGTAATTGGAACAAAGTCGATGGATATATTTCAGTCAATTCAAAAATCCTTTGACCATATTATTAATGGTGGTTCAGTAGGTTTTCTTTTTGGACCCGAACAGTCTGGGTTATCAAATGATGAAGTGGTACAAGCTGATTACACCATAACATTTCCTCTTAATAAAAACTTTTCATCATTAAATTTATCTCAAGCAGTATTATTAATTTGTTGGGAATGGGATAAATTAAAAAGAAAGTATGAAAAACAAGATTCTCGAATTCTTATTAATAAAAAGTTAAAGAAAAGTACTCAGCTTTCAAACGTTGGTGATAGAGAATATTTTTATGAACAATTAGATGACCTTTTAACAAAATCTGGTTTTTTTTATTCTCCTGAAATGGCACCTACTGTAAAGAGAAATATTAGGAGTTTATTTAATAGAGCTTCACTAAGCCATCAGGATTTACGAACATTGCATGGAGTAATTAGATCATTAGCAGGAATTTCAAATCGTACTTGACATTTCTTTAATTGTAAGTATTTTTCGAATTAATTTCCGATAATGTGGATTTTAACGTGGTGTTATTAATCCCGAAGTTTACTTCTGATTGGAATAATCCTCTGCTTTTTGCAGACAAGTTAAGGGTAAAATATGCCTAAGTCAGATCACAAAAGAACTAGTTCCAAACACAAAATAGATAGAAGATTAGGAATAAACCTATGGGGTAGACCAAAATCTCCTTTAAATGATAGAGAATATGCTCCTGGACAACATGGGCAAAGAAGAAAAAAGCCTACTGATTATGGTGTTCAATTAATGGCCAAGCAAAAATTAAAAGGTTATTATGGTAACATTGGAGAAAAACAGTTTAAAAAATATTATACTGCTGCAGTAAGAAAAAAGGGTGATACTGGAGCTAACCTTATTGGAATTTTAGAATCTAGGCTTGATGCCATTATTTACAGAATGAAATTAGCCCCCACTGTTTTTGCATGCAGACAATTAATTAATCACGGCCATGTTCTTGTAAATGGAAAAAGGTGTAACATTCCTTCAAGGATGATTAATGTGGGTGAGGTAATTGCTTTAAAAGATAAAGCTAAAAATATACCAGCCGTCATAGAGGCAACGACATTACCTGAAAGAGATGTGCCTGAATATGTTGAAGTAGATCATTCAAAGTTCAGTGGGTCTCTTCTACGGATACCGATGCCTGATGATGTTCCTTATCCTGTACAAATGGAAACAAATCTAGTTATTGAGTTTTACTCAAGATAATCTATGAAACCGATTATTAAACAATTATTCAGCAGTAACGCCAGCTTGATTGAAATAATCGGTTAATTCTCCATTTTCATGCATCTCTCTAATTATATCACATCCACCAACAAATTCTTTTTTAACGTATAGCTGAGGTATAGTTGGCCAGTCAGAAAATTCTTTAATACCTTCTCTGATTTCGGGATCTTCTAGTACATTTACACTATTAAATTTTATCCCCATATGGCTTAAAACACCTACTACAGCTGCAGAAAAACCACATTGAGGCATTACTGGAGTACCTTTCATAAATAATAACACCTCATTTTCATTAATGATGTTTTGAATTTTTTCTTTTGTGTTTTGTTCCATTTTAATCTCCTTTAACTATTTGGTGCAGAGGTGTTAAGTGCCAAAGCATGCAAATCTGTTCCCATTTTCCCATTCATAGCATTGTAAACCATCTGATGTTGTTGAACTCTTGTTTTGCCTTTAAACTCTGCTGCAACAATTTTAGCAGCATAATGGTCTCCATCACCTCTTAAATCATCAATAGTTATCTTAGCATTTGGAAAACTCTTAAGTAAAAGTTCTTCAATTTCATTTGCTGTCATAGCCATAATAGATCCTAACCTTAGATACTAGCACATTATTGAGGTTAATGTGTTTTCATATAAATTTTTAATATCATTAATTGATATAGTAGTCACATTCTTAATATTCAAGTTGGAAGATGAATTCACTTCACCGAGGATAAAAAATTTTATATTATATTTTTTTAAAAGTAATTTAACTTTATTTAGATTCTTAGTAGCGACAATTACTCTACCTTGATCTTCACCAAAACACCATGAATGAAGTAAAATATCTTTGCTATCTTTTTTTGATAATAGATCAGGTAAATTTAAATCTATGCCTAAATTATTTTTAAATAACATTTCACAAATGGTTGGCAATAATCCACCATCTGAAATATCGTGAGCAGCTGTAATAAGTTTTTCTTCATTTAATTTTAATATAATATCAATAATTTCTTTTTCATTTTCTAAGTTAATAGGTGGAGGAGCTCCATCAAATTCATTGTTAATAATTTCTTGATAAATACTAGAACTAATCCACCCTTCAACAAATTCTTCTGATTGACCTAAAACTAATAGTGTATTTCCTTCCTCAGAGTTTACTCCTAAGCAGTTTTCTACCTTATTAATTATTCCGACCATACCTATTACTGGGGTAGGTAAAATACCATTGCCATTAGTTTCATTGTATAGAGACACATTTCCAGACACTATTGGAGTGTTTAAATAAGATGCAGCTTTGGATATTCCTTTAATAGCTCCAACTATTTCTCCCATAATATGTTTTTTTTCCGGATTACCAAAATTTAGATTATTAGTAATAGCTAGTGGTTTTGCACCTGATGCTGCAATATTCCTGGCCGCTTCACATACTGCCTGCATACCCCCTTCAAAGGGATTTGCTTTAACATATCTAGGAGTACAGTCTGTAGTCATAGCTAAACCTTTGCCAAGGCTATTATGATTTTCAGTCCCATGTATTTTAACTATTGCAGCGTCACTTTGGCCACTTGATAAGATAGTATCTCCCATTACCGAACAATCATATTGTTCCCAAATCCATTTTTTACTAGCCATATTAGGATTTTTAAAAACCTTAACTAAAATTTCATTAATAGTTTTGTTAATAACAATTTTATTTAAATCAATTATTTTTTTATTATTAATTATTTCATAAGGCCTATCATATTCTGGAGCATCTTCAACCAATGGATTGATTGGTATATTACAGGCTTCAAAACCATTCTTATTGAGAACTAACCTTCCAGTATCTGTTACTTTTCCAATAACAGCAAAGTCAAGGTCCCATTTGTCAAAAATTAATTTTGCTTTGTTTTCAGAGCCTGGCTTAAGTATCATTAACATTCTCTCTTGGCTTTCAGACAGCATTATTTCGTAACTGGTCATTTGTTCTTCTCTAGTTGGAACAAGGTCTAAGTCCAAAAACATCCCTAATGAACCTTTAGAAGCCATCTCAACACTAGAACTTGTTAGGCCGGCAGCTCCCATATCCTGAATAGACAAAACAGCGTCTGTATTCATTAATTCAAGACAAGCTTCTAGAAGTAATTTACCAGTAAATGGGTCACCTACCTGAACAGTAGGTCTTTTTTCAGAGCTGCTATCTGTAAATTCAGCTGAAGCCATTGTCGCCCCATGAATGCCGTCTCTTCCAGTTTTCGCTCCAACATAAATCACAGGGTTATTAGCTCCAGTAGCGGCAGAATAAAAAATCTTATCTTTGTCTGCCAAGCCAACCGCCATCGCGTTGACTAAAATATTACCATCATAAGATTTGTCGAAGTTTGTTTCTCCTCCAACTGTTGGTATTCCAATACAATTGCCGTAACCACCAATTCCCTTAACGACACCAGAAAGTAGATGTTTTGTTAGGGGTTTTGATGCTGAACCAAATCGAAGAGCATTTAGTAAAGCTATTGGCCTTGCTCCCATTGTAAAAACATCTCTTAAAATGCCTCCTACCCCTGTTGCTGATCCCTGATAAGGTTCAATAAATGATGGATGGTTATGTGATTCTATTTTAAATATAGCGGCTAAACCGTCTCCAATATCTATAACGCCTGCGTTTTCACCTGGACCTTGAATAACATGAGAAGCTTCAGTAGGCATAGTTTTAAGCCATTTTTTTGAACTTTTATAAGAACAATGTTCTGAAAACATGGCTGAAAATATACCTAACTCGGTTTTGTTAGGAATTTTTTTAATTTTTGTACAAATCAAATTATATTCTTCTTTGGTCAAACCCATTTCTAGTGCGGATTCAAGGTTGCTTTCCTGTTGGACCATGTACTCAAACTTATTATCTTCGTATAATTTATTATTTGAAACAGTCATTTTTTAACCAACAATATGTTCTATGCATTTAGTTAAAAACCTTAATCCGTCTGTACCACCATGAAGTGAATTAATAGCTCTTTCTGGGTGTGGCATCATTCCTAAAACTTTTCCATTGGGTGATAATATACCAGCTATGTCATTGCTAGAGCCATTAGGGTTATAAGCAACTTTATTATCAAAATCACTTCCTTTTACATATTTAAAAGCTATTCTTCCTTCATTATTTAACTCGTCTAAAAGTGGCTTAGGGGCAAAGTAATTTCCCTCATTATGAGCAACAGGTATTTTAATTTGTTCACCTATCTGAAACCCCTCAGTAAAAGGGCTTTTAATTGTATTTTGAATTTCTAGGATTGTCTCTTTGCAAGTAAAGAGAAGGTTTTTATTTCTTATTAATGACCCTGGTAATATTCCAGTTTCAATTAGTATTTGAAATCCATTACATATACCAAGTAAAGAACCTCCTCGACTAACGTGATTTTTAATATTCCTTATTATTGGTGATCTGGCTGCCAAAGCGCCGCATCTAAGATAATCACCAAAACTAAACCCACCTGGTATAACAATTAAATCTAAATTAGGAAACTCTGTATCTTTATGCCAAAGTTTCAAAGGTGCTTTGGGAGTGATTTTTTTAATAGCAACAACAATATCTCTATCACAATTAGAGCCAGGAAAAATAGCAACACCTGAACGCATAATAGTTATATTTCCTTTATAATTTCAATATCATAATTTTCTATTACAGTATTAACCAGAAGAGTTTCACACATTTTTTCTGTCTCTTTGAAAACTTGTTCCTCGTCATTATCCTGAAAATCCAAAATAATTTGTTTGCCTGTTCGAACATTATTACAATTATTAAAACCTAGGTTTGATAGTGAATTTTGTATAGCTTGTCCCTGAGGGTCTAAGACACCTTGCTTTAAAGAAATATTTACAATTGCTCTCATTTCAACTCTTTCTATTGTACTATTTCAGTTTTTGTATTTGAATATAACTTTTTTTCGGGAAGAATTTTAAGTCTTTCAGCTACTTCTTGATAAGCTTCTTTTAGACCACCAATATCTTGCCTAAATAGGTCTTTGTCGAACTTATTATTTGTTTTTATGTCCCAAAGTCTACAATTATCAGGACTAATTTCATCTGCTAATAATAACTCTGTGCCATCTTCTTCTGAAAAGTATCTTCCAAACTCAATTTTAAAATCTACAAGTTTAAGTCCTATGCCTAAGAACAAGCCCCTTAAAAAATCATTAATTCGTAACCCATACTCTTGCATTTCTTCTAATTCTTCTCTTGTTCCCCAGTTAAAATTAACAATATGATCCTCATTAATTAGTGGGTCACCTAAATCATCTCTTTTGAGATAGTATTCTATTAAAGGATTTGGAAACACTTCACCTTCTTTCAATCCAAGTCTTTTAACTATTGAGCCAGCAGCTATGTTTCTTACCACAAATTCCACAGGGATAATCTCTACCTTTTTAACTAATTGCTCTCTCATATTTAGTTTTTTGATATAATGGGTAGGGATACCTATTTCATGAATTTTTCTCATTAAAAAATCTGAAATTGAGTTATTTAGTACGCCTTTTCCATTTATAATAGAATGCTTTTCAGCGTTATTTGCTGTAGCATCGTCCTTGAAATATTGTATAACAGTATTTGCTGTTGGACCTTCAAATATAGTTTTAGCTTTTCCTTCATATAACATTTTCTTCTTTGTCATTATTTTTAAAATTCCTCTGATTCGAAAACTTTATTAAAAATATGATCAACATGAACGAAGTGCTGTTTGATATTAAATAAGTTGTCTATTTCATCTTCACTTAAAAATTTGATTACATTGACATCATTTTTAAGTAATTTTTTATATACATCTTTTCTCATATGCTCAGGCGTTTCCCAAACTTTCATGGCATTGCTTTGAACCATTTCATAGGCGTTTTCCCTACTCGCACCTTTTTGTGTTAAAGCTAATAAAACTTGTTGAGAATGCACTAAACCACCAAGTTTTTCTAGATTTGATATCATTGTTTCTGGATAAACAATTAAATTTTCAATTACATCATTTAATCTTGTTAGTGCAAAATCTAGTGTAATTGTAGCGTCTGGTGACATCATCCTTTCAACAGATGAATGAGAGATATCTCTTTCATGCCACAAAGTAACATTTTCCAGAGCAGGAATTACCGAAGATCTTACAATCCTGGCAAGACCAGTTAGATTTTCTGTTAATACAGGATTTCGTTTATGAGGCATGGCGCTAGAACCTTTTTGACCTTTTGAAAAGAATTCTTCTACCTCTCTAACCTCAGTTCTTTGAAGATGCCTAATTTCAGTTGCTAATCTTTCAACACTGGACGCTATTACACCTAAGGTAGAAAAAAACATAGCATGTCTATCTCTAGGAATTATCTGTGTAGAAACATCTTCGGGTTTTAATTTTAATTTTTCCGATACGTATGTTTCTACGTAAGGGTCTATATGGGCAAATGTACCAACTGCTCCAGATATTGCACAAGTACTGATTTCTTTTCTTGCTTCTATCAATCTTTTTTTATTCCTTAGAAATTCCGCATAGTATCCAGCTAATTTTAGACCAAAAGTTATAGGTTCTGCATGAATTCCATGAGATCTGCCAATCGTGATAGTATTTTTATGTTCAAATGCACGTTTTTTTAGGGTGCTTAGTAAGCAATCAATATCTTGCAGTAAGATATCGGAAGCTTTTTGAAGTTGTATTGACAGTGTGGTATCAAGTATATCTGATGATGTCATTCCTTGATGAATAAATCTAGCGTCTTCACCAATATGTTCAGCTAAATTTGTAAGAAAAGCTATGACATCATGTTTAGTTGTCTTTTCTATTTCATCAATTTTATCTATTTCAAACTTTCCTTTTTGCCAAATTACTTTAGCTGCTTCTTCGGGAATTACGCCTAATTTTGCTTGGGCATCACAGGCATGTGCTTCAATTTGAAACCAAATATTAAATTTTTCTTCTTGAGACCAAATTTTTACCATTTTTTCTCTAGAATATCTTTCAATCATTTCTTAAACCTAATAAATTATTTTTAACTAAAATATATAAAAATTCATAATTACTTATACTAAAAAAAACATAATAATATATACTTAATTTGATTAAAAAAATATTTGAGAATTTAATGATATTTAGTTCAATTCTAAAAAAAACCGTTCAAATTTTAGCTACTAATCCAGTTGCAAGAAAAAAAGCAGGTGATTTAGCTGTAAAAGCATATAAATCAGCTAAGCCAGTAATAGATGAGACAAGAAAAAATATAGAAAAAAGTTTGAAGAATAATTTTAAAAAATAAAAATTTATTTTAAATTAGTAGATCATACATATTCTGGTTGATCATACCCTTTAGGAGAATTTGTAAAAACTTCATACCCGTTTGCTGTAACACCTATGCTATGCTCAAATTGGGCTGATAAGCTTTTATCTCTTGTAACTGCTGTCCAACCATCAGATAAGATTTTTACATCATATTTACCTGAATTTATCATTGGTTCGATTGTAAAAAACATTCCTTCTTCAAGAATTTCACCTGAATTTGGAGCCCCATAATGTAAAATTGTTGGCGGAGCATGAAACACTTTACCTAACCCATGACCAGTAAAATCTCTTACAACGGACAATCCATTTTTCTCTGCATGTGATTGTATTGCGTATCCAATATCACCAGTTGTGCTCCCTGGCTTGACTGTCTCTATACCTAACCAAAGACATTCGTAAGTTATCTTAGTAAGAAATCTAGCCTTTTTAGAAGGTTCACCTACAAAATACATTCTACTTGTATCACCGTACCAGCCATCAAGTATTACTGTTACATCAATATTTAAAATATCTCCTTCATCCAGTATTTTGTCTCCTGGTATACCATGACAAACAACATGATTAACTGAAATGCAAGTGGATTTAGGAAACCCTCTATAATTAAGTGGTGCTGGGATAGCGTTGTTTTTAATTATATATTCATGGCATAAATCATCTAAATATCCAGTAGATACACCTTTTTTAACATATTTAGTAATATAGTCTAAAACATCTGCTGCAAGCCTTCCAGCTTTGTGCATTTTTGCAAATGCTCTTGAATCATGTTTTTGAATATTATTATTCATAATTTCCTATAATTTCATTTTTTAAAGATGAATATCAAATATATTTATATATAATCATAATTTATTACGTACAATATTATTTTTTATTAAGGAATTTTAATAATGGTTTCAACGGCAGGGATTATAATTATTGGGGATGAAATACTTTCTGGAAGAACTAAAGACACTAATATTAATTGGATCGCAAGTGAACTAAATAAAATAGGCGTAAGGTTAACAGAAGCTAGAATTATACCAGATGATCAAATTACAATAATTGATACTATAAAACTTTTTACAAAAAAGTTCACATATGTTTTTTCATGTGGAGGTATTGGCCCAACACATGACGATATAACAACAGAATGTGTTGCCAAAGCTTTTAATCAAGAACTAGTTAAAAGCAAAGAAGCAATGAGAAGATTGACCATTCATTATGAAGGAACAAATATAGATTTTAACGAAGCACGTCAAAAAATGGCTATTGTCCCATCCAATTCAATCCTTATTGATAATCCAGTATCTGCAGCACCAGGCTATAAAATTGAAAATCTTTTTGTTTTTGCTGGAGTACCAAAAATTATGCAAGGTATGTTTCATACCATTATGAATGATTTGTCAGGTGGCAAAAAGCTTTTGTCTAAAACAGTTTCTAGTAATTTAGGAGAAGGGTTAATTGCAAAAGATTTAGAAAAGATTGAAACTGAATTTATAGATGTAAAGATTGGTTCATATCCTTATTTTAAACCAGGTAACTTTGGAACCTCAGTTGTTTTAAGGTCAGAAAATAAAAACCAACTTAATGAAGCTTCAAAAAAAGTTTTGATTTCAATAATTAAGCTTGGTGGGAAAGGTAAAATTTTAGAAGAAAACGAAATAGACGACAGATCTTTATAATTATTTAGCATTTGGAACTGAACCTTTAAACGATTTTTTGATATGAGATTTTTTTCTATGAAAAAACTTAATTAATATTGCACCAGCAACAAAACCTCCTATGTGAGCACCGTATGCAACACCACCTGTGTTAAACCCATCTCCACTAAAACTAAATAACTGTATTAAAATCCAACCACCAAGTACAATAAAGGCTCTTATCCTAAATACTTTAAAAAATATAATGAACCAAAAAAATACTTTTATATTTGCCTTAGGATACAAAACCAAGTACCCACCTAAAATCCCAGCTATTGCTCCTGAAGCACCAATCATAGGAATTGTTGAACTTGGATCTAATAAAGCTTGAGTTAAAGCTGCAATTATTCCGGTAATGAAGTAAAAGAGTATAAATTTTACTCTACCTAATATTTCTTCTATGTTATCACCGAATATATATAGATACATCATATTCCCAATAAGATGCATCCACCCTCCATGTAAAAACATAGACGTTATGATTGTTATATATGCAGGAATAACTTTTAATTGGGTTGATAACTCTGAGTATCCAAATAAAATTGCAGGTATCATTCCAAAACTTATAAATAATTGTTCTTGGACATAATTATGTTCGAAAATATATTTTAGAAAAGTTATTGAACAGATAAATATTATTAACCAATTAAGTATTGGTATTTTATTAGTTGGGTTTTCATCAGCAAAAGGGAAGAAAAACATTTAGAATTCAATGTTGTCTATTAATCTAGTTTTATTAATGTTAACTGAACCTAAAAAAGCCTTTTTACCGTCATAACCATTAACATTAATCTTGTTAAGGTTTTCGTCTCTTAGCTCAAAATAATCTGGACTTAAATTATATGAATTGAGATATTTTTTAGCTTCATCAATGATAACTTTTAAATCAATGTTTTCTTTATAGGATATGGAGCTCTTATAGAGACATTTATATAAATTTGTTGCAATTTCCAATTCTGGCTCTGATAAATAATTATTTCTTGAAGAGAGTGCCACACCATTATCTGCCCTTATTATAGGGGCTTTGATTAATTCTAGGTTTGGATAAAGAGATTTTGCCATTTGTCTTATTAAAATTTCTTGTTGATAATCTTTAGCACCAAAAACGGCAATATCGGGCTTAATAATTTCGAAAAGTCTATTTACAACAGTTAAAACACCATCAAAATGACCTGGTCTAATTTTTCCACACAATTCTAAACCAAGGGTTCCAGATTTAATAGTTTTTATATTATCAATTGATGAGAAAACTTCTTTGTTATTTAAAGGTAAAAATAGAAGATCACATCCTTCATCATTTAATTTTTTTATATCATCTTCATGAGTTCTTGGGTATTTTTCAAAATCATCATTCTTACCAAATTGAAGTGGGTTTACAAAGATTGTTGAGATTGTTTTAGATGCTTTTTTTTTAGCAATTGTTAAAAGTGATAAGTGACCTTGATGAAGATTTCCCATTGTTGGTATTAAGGCTAATTTACCAGGTATTTCGGATAGTTTATTAAGAGCTATTTCTAATTCTTTTCTAGTCCTGGAAATAATCATTTAAATAAAGACCTAAGCACTTTAGAAAATGTTAAAATAAGATTTATATGGTACGAGCGGGGGGACTTGAACCCCCACGTCCTTATCGGACTCTGGATTTTAAGTCCAGTGCGTCTACCATTCCGCCACGCTCGCAAAACCATATTTCAGTTGTGTAACTTAGCTTTTTGGCTAAGGCAAGTTTTTTATAGCTTTTAAGATTAAATTTTATATAGTTCATTTAATTTATATGGAGTTTTAAATGGAACAAAATAAATTAGGTAGTTTAATTGAAGGAGAAGAATATCTCGTACTTCATGAGTTTGTTAAAAAAGCAAAAGAAAAACTTCCAATTGAAACTTGGGATTATCTTATAGGTGGATCTGAAACAGAAACGACTTTCAAAAGAAATAGATTTGCTCTTGATAGTCTAGCATTTAGACCAAGAGTTTTAAGAAATGTTGAAAATGTTGATCTTTCTTCGAATTTTTTAGGCCAAGAATTAAGAATACCTGTGATACTTGCTCCTATTGGTTCAATGCAAGATTTTGTTGAAGGAGCGGGCGTAGCACCAACCTTAGCTGCTTCTGAATTTGGTGTAATGCATATGATAAGCTCAACTTGTATGCCAGGCTTGGAAGAGGTTGCAAAAAGTGTTAATTATCCGAAGTGTTTTCAATTATATATTAGAGGTAATCATCATTGGGTTGATGAAAATATTAAATTAGCAATGGAACATGGCTATACTGCTATATGTTTAACAGTTGATTTAGACGCTTATGGGAGAAGAGAGAGAGATTTAGCAAAAAGATATAGAACAACATCTCGTCAATCTGCTAGTGGTTTTGAATATCAAATGCGCTTTTCGTGGGATGATATAGATAGAATAAAGTCCTACTGTGATTTACCAATCATCATTAAAGGTATAGCTACAAAGGAAGATGCTCTTCTGGCAATTGATCACGGGGTTGAAATGGTTTATGTTTCTAATCATGGTGGTAGACAATTAGATTATGGAATTGGTGGTTTAAATGTCCTTCCTGAGATTGTTGATGCCGTTGGAAATAAAGCTAAAATTATTTTTGATGGTGGTATAATGAGGGGAACTGATGTTGTAAAAGCTATTGCTTTGGGAGCAGATTTTGTAGGTATAGGAAGACTTCAGGGTTTTGCTGCTGCAGCTGGTGGATCTAAGGCTATTGTTCGCATGCTTGAGTTGCTCGAATTAGAAATCTTAACTACCATGAGGTTATTGGGTGTCAACAGATTATCCGATTTAGACGAAACATATTTAGGTAAAGATTATTCATTTGGGAGTTCAGACGTTCTTAGTTCTTTTCCTTTGATTGGTGAGGGATATTGAATAATTAGTTAGAATAGTTCAGAAAATCTTTTTAAAAATTTTTTTGCAATAATGTTGGGTCCAATAGGTGAAATTTTTTCTATATTGTATTTCAAAACAGGTTTTTTTAGAATAACCATAGCTTCTTTTTTGTTATAGCCAGCTACGTTAACAGCTTCATACCAGGCCACGGCTTTATCAATTTTTTTAATTTTTGATGCAATTAGTTTTGGGAGTTCAGGAGGTAGTCCAAATCTGATATGAATAGCTTTCATCAAATTATCTTCAACGTGTCTGTAACTATTATTGAGAGCATATTTAAATGGTGTAATTAGATCACCAATCACATACTCTGGGGCATCATGTAAAAGTGCTGCCAAGTACCATCTTTTATTTAAGTTTGGATACTCGAAATTAAAAACTTCTTCTACAATTACTGAATGTTGTGCAACTGAATAAGCATGATTTCCTATAGTTTGTCCATTCCACCTCGTAACTCGGGACAAACCAAGAGCAATATCTTCTATTTCTATATCTAAAGGGGATGGAGATAATATATCAAGTTTACGACCAGATAACATTCTCTGCCATGCCCTTTGTTGTTTGCCTTTTAATTCATTAGTAATTTTCAAATTCCTTATTATCTAAAAAGATATTGATTTATTACATATTAAAGATAAAAAAGAAAAATATAATTCTGCCAGAGTAAATAGTTGGATTTTTATCAAGTACAAAATAAATATCGTCAAAAACAAGTTAAATCTCTACTTAGCTTTTGCCTTAAATTTTTATTGTTTTTCGCAGCTTTTATCTGTGGTTGGTGGTTTGGTAATAGTGACAAAGTAGTATTAATTGCTGAAAACGAAAAAATAATTACAGAACATTATAATAAAGAAATAGCACTTGAAAGAAAATTAGCTGACGCTAAATTAAAGTTAAAGGAAGTTAATTTATTATTAAGTACTCAAAACATTAAAGATAAAAACTCTAATTTAGGAAAAGAATCGAAAAACTTGCTTGCCTATAGCTTAGCAAAAGGTGTTTCCGAAGAAGAAATTATTAATTCTCTTAAATTACTTTCTAGTAAAAAAAAATGTAATAATTTGAAATTAAATGAATTAGCAGTTTCTACGCAATCATTTACTCCACCTGAAAATGTCTTATCTTTGTTTTCTGGTGGATTAAAATTAAAAGTAGATGGTAATATTAATAATACCAGCAAAACGCCATACTTTAATCCAGACAAACCAATTAGGGCTATATTTATGTATCTAGGGTATAGTGAAATCATTGAAGGTGAATTACCAATTATAAAAAATATAAGGGCTAATAAATTTATAGTAAAAGTAAAATTATCAAGGTCTAAAATCAGGGGAGCTGTAATGGTCAGTTTCCAAAGTTGTAAAATTTAATTTTTATTTTAAAAATTTGAAGATTTATAATGAAATATAAAACAGCTATTATAACTGGTGCTAGTGAAGGAATTGGATGTTCTTTAGCTAAATTATTAGTTAAAAATGGTTGGGAAGTAATTGGAATAAGTAGAAATATAAAAAAATTAAATTCTTTAAATAAAGAATTATCAAAATGTAAGGGAGTGTTTAAACCCTTTGCATGCGATGTTCAAAATTTTAGAAAGCTAGTTTCTATTGAAAAAAAAATAAATATTCCAGATTTACTTTTTTTAAATGCTGGAATTTATACACCTATTGATGCAAGTAATAAAAATATAGAACATTTCAAACATCACATAAATGTAAATTATCTAGGTGTTATTAATGCTTACGAAGCATTTCTTCCTAGAATGATAAAAGCAAACTCAGGACATATTATAATTATGTCAAGTATTTCTGGTTGGATTGGACTGCCTAAAGCTGCAGCATATGGTCCAACTAAAGCCGCTTTAAGATCATTTGCACAGTCTATTAGATATGATTTAAATTCAAAAGGTATTAAAGTCCAAGTTTGCAGCCCAGGGTTTGTTGAAACTTCGGCTACATCAATTAATAATTTTTATATGCCTGGTTTGCTAAAAGCTGATGAAGCAGCTAAACGTATATATAAAAATATGCATACTAAAAAATTTGAATTCTCTTTTCCATTAGGGTTTTCAACCTTTATGAAACTTTTAAGCATTTTGCCAGACAAATTATCATCCTTCTTAATTAATCAAATTAAATAATGAAAAATTAATAATGAATAATAAAAAGGTAATAAGTTATATTAAATTATTTTGTGAGTTAACACCTGAAAAAATAGTTTATTTTGACGATCTAATTGATAAGAATATAGTTTTTATTGATCCATTCAATAACGTAAAGGGCTCTGAAAAGTTCAAGAAGGTTTTTTATCATATGTTTAAAAAAGTAAAAAACCCTAATTTTTTAGTTATAGATTATCTGGTTGGGAAAGAAATTGTTTTTTTGAAGTGGGAAATGTCTTTTGAGGCTTTTAACTCTCTTCAAAAAATTGAGGGTGTGAGTGAGTTATTAATAAATAAAGAAGGAAAAATTTCTTCACACGTAGACTACTGGGACTCCTTGAATGGACTATTCATTAAACTGCCTTTTATTGGTTTTTTTTATAAATTAAGTTTAAAAATGTTTAAGGTTGATTAAATTTTAATTTTATTTGTTTTAAGTCTATATTTTTTGATAGAAAACCTCCTTCACAATATGAAAGATAGTAATTCCACATTAATTTAAATCTTTTATCAAAGCCTAATTTTTCAATTTTTCCCCAATTTTCATTAAAGTTTTTATTCCATATACTTAATGTTTTAGCATAATCATCAGCATAACTATAATTACCTTCCAAAGTTAAGGAGTGTTTAGTAATTAATGACTTTAGGATTTTTTCAGATGGAAGCATACCCCCAGGAAATATATATTTTTGAATAAAGTCAGGATTTTTACTATACACGTCATAAATTTTGTTATCAATTGTGATAAGTTGAAGGCCAATAATACCATTTGGATTTAAAATACTTTGAACTTTTTTAAAAAAAGTATTCCAATAATCTTTTCCAACAGCTTCAAACATTTCTATAGATAATATTTTATCAAATTTTCCTTCGATATTTCTGTAGTCACAGTAAATGATTTTCACTTTTTTATTTAATTTAGCTTTTTTTATTCTTTCTGTAGCGTAGTTAAACTGTTCTTTTGATATGGTAATTGCAGTAACATCACAATCATAATTTTCAGCTAAAAATTGAGATAAACCTCCCCATCCACAACCTATTTCTAAAATTTTATCATTTTTTTTAATAGACGCCAGATTAGCTAGTTTTGAATATTTTCTTAACTGAGCTTCTTCTAAGTTTTCACTTTTATTAGAAAAAATAGCAGATGAATAAGTCATTGTTTTATCTAGCCAGAACTTATAAAAATCATTACCAAGATCATAATGATATGAGATATTTTTCTTAGATTGTATTTTTGTATTTTTGTTTTTTAAATGTGAAATTTTATTAAGAATATATTTAAAAATAGATATCTTAAAAGTGGATTCAGCCTGATCGTTGTTCATAGCAAAGTAATGCATAAGATCAGTTAATTTATTACTCGACAATCTTTGAGACATAAATAATTCTGCAAACTTTACAGAACCACCTTGAATGATTTCTTTAAATACCAGACTATCATTTATTTTTAAAAAGGCATGAGGACCTTTACTGTTACCTTTTATGTTCTCAATTACTCCATTGGGTAATTCTATTTCAATTGATCCAAAAGGAAATTTCTTAATCCCATCTATAAATAATTTATACCAAAATTTCATTTGTCTTTTCTACTTTTAACAAATTCAATATTTTCATTTCTTAATATTTTCCTTCCAAAGGAATATTTAATAATTTCTTGTTTTGGAATTTTAAACAATTTTACTTTTTTTAACCATAGATAAAACGCTTGTAAATGAATATTTATCCAAATTTTGCCAGGAAAGTTTTTAAATAAAATTAAAGAGGATAAGATATTTTTATTATTAAATTTAATTTCATTTAAATGCATAGATGCGGAAAAAACCAAAGTGTTTTTAATAAAATATTTTACAGAAGTTTGGATCTCATCATCATTATAATTTGCATATAGATTATATCTTCCTTTTTTCTCATAAAAAGGCGATACAAAAAGTTTTTTGGAGGTTTCTTGAGTGTTACCTTTTTTGTTAATATTATTTAAAATATAATGGTGAATGTCTCCAAAAGTATTTCTAACTTCAAACACATAATGTAATAATTCACTTTTGATATTATAACAAAAATATACTGACAAAGGATTAAACCCTAGACCTAAAATTTTAGGAAAAGTCAGTAATTTAATATTATTAATTTTATTTTTTTCTACAGATGAGGTTTTTACAAGGTTTTCTATAAAAAAATATAGATCTCTTTTATTAGATTTTTTTATTTGAGGTCCATGATCTTCAGAAGACCAACTGAAAATATTGAATTTTTCGAAAGAAAAAAATAAAGGAAATTTTTCTTGAATATTTTCATCTTCTTTTTTCAAGTCAATTAAAAGCGCATTAATTCTATTCTTAAAAAAATGGTCTATATTACCAATTCTTTTATGAAAAATATGGCCATTAAAAAGTTTTACGGATTTGGTTAAATAGATCATTACATAACAATTATTTAAATTCCCAAGGTATCTTTGCTTGAAGTAATTTAGCTACCTTGACTGCTGACTTAATTCCATCCTCATGAAACCCATAACCTAGCCAAGCACCAGCAAAGTAAATATTATTTTGGCCTTGTATTAATGCCATTTTATTTTGTGCTTTATTTGTATTATTATTAAAAATAGGGTGTTCATATATAATCTTTTTATAAGTTAAATCTGAGGATGGAATAATATAAGGATTCAAGCTAACAAAAACATTTGTTGAAGTATTAAGTTTTTGTAACATATTCATCCAGTATGTTACTGACGAAGCTCTTTTTTTCTTATTATTTGAAAGATAGTTCCAACTTGACCAAGTCTTTTTATTTTTTGGCATTAAAGATAAGTCTGAATGAAGATAGACTACATTTTTTTGATATTTAAAATTTTCAAGTAAATTTTGAGTTTTCTTATCTAAGTTTTCAATTAGCTTAATGGCTTGATCAGGATGCGTTGCCATAATAACTTTGTCAAAAATCTGTGATTTACTCTCAAAGTCTATTTTTACTTTTTTATTTTGAAGAGAAATAGATTTAATTTTTGTTTTTAATAGAATTCTGTTTCCAGTTTTTTTTTCTAACTCATTGATAACTTTTTTAACGTATTCTTTTGATCCATTTTTTACTGTTCTCCATTTAGGCCGAAAAATAAAATTTATTAGCTGATGATTTTTAAAAAAAGTTAGTAGTGATTTTGCTGGAAAATTTAAAATTTCATTTTCTGGGCAAGACCAAATAGCTGAGGACATTGGTATTAAATGATCATTTATAAATTCATTACTAAAATTACACCTTTTTAAGTAATCCTTTAAACTCTCATCACCTTTGATTTCATGTGCATATTTATAGCCAAATATAAAAAATTTTATTATATCTTTTAACATTTTATAAAAGTTAAGATTAAAAAAGTTTTTTTTCTGAGCGAATAACCCTTTCAAAGAACCAGAATATTCTAATTTTCCATTACCAGAAGAAACGGCAAATGACATGTCAGAGCTTATAGTTTCTACATTTAAGTAATCAAAAAAACCAACTAAATTTGGATAATTAAGTTTATTGTATACTATAAAACCAGTATCAACTGGGATATCACCATTCTTTGACGGTACATTTATAGTATTTGCATGTCCTCCAAATCTTGAGTCGCTCTCAATTAATGTTATTTTGTGTTCACGAGATAGAAGTAAAGCAGATGATAAACCAGAAATACCAGATCCAATTATAGCAATTTTCATTAAACATTTACCATTGAAAAGTGAGTTATTGAATTTTTCTTATACCAGTTCTAGGGGTGCATGTATCACTGAACATTTGCTGAAACATAGATTCTTTACACTTTAAATGTTCAGGTGTTTTCATACCAGATTGTTCTCTATAAATTGAAACAATCACAAGAACAGTAATTAAAGCTGCTAATATCCACATACTCTTTGACATTTGTTTTCCTAGAATTTACCAATCAAAAATATAATTAGGTAAGTCGTCTGTTTTAACCTTTAATTCATTTATTACTCTATTTTTGACACTATTTCCACTTTTAACAATTTCATCATTATTACCCGAAATGAGAGGATGCCATAATGGTAAAGATTTACCATCATTTAATAGTTTATAAGCACATGTTTTAGGCATCCATTTTAGGCTTTTTAAATTTTTTGGAGTTAAAATTTTACAATCAGGAACAACTGATTTTCTGTTTTCATAATCATTACAAATAGCAGTTTTTTCGCATAACAATTTACATGATATGTTAGTATAATGGATCTCTTTTGTATCGTAATCTTCTAACTTGATAACACAACATTTACCACACTTATCGCATAATGCTTCCCATTCGTTTGAATTCATCTCGCTAAGTTTCTTGTTTTCCCAAAACTTATTTTTTTTCAAAATATACTTCCATTAAAATTCAATTAATATGTTTAAATAAAAAGATCATTAATCGAATATTTATACAATGAAAAATGACATTCAAAAACCAAGATTATTCATTTCTTCAAAGAAGGGAGTTTTTTCTAGAAGATATGATGATATTTATTTTGATAAATTAAATGGATTAAAAGAAAAGGAATATGTTTATATAAATGCAAATGATCTTGCAAACCGGTTTAATTTATCAAATAAGTTTTGTATTGCAGAGTTAGGATTTGGAACAGGTTTAAATTTTATTTTAACTTGGAAATTATGGAAGAAAAACAGAAGACCTAATTCTTCTTTGACTTATATTAGTTTTGAAAATGCCCCTTTATCAAAAACAGAAATGAAAAGAGTTTATGATAAGTTTGCAGATTTAAATCTCTACTCTAAGGAATTAATAAAAAAACTATCACATACATACAAAACCAATAGATCTCTATATTTTTACAAAGAAAATATTAACTTAATTTTAATTTATGATGACTTTTCGAACTTGCCTAATTTTAATTTTAAGGCAGATGCATGGTTTTTGGATGGATTTGCCCCTAATAAAAATAATGAAGCTTGGAATGAGAATTATTTTAAAGAAATTTATGAAAAAACTAACTCAAAAGGTTCTTTAAGTACTTTTACAGTCAATGGATCTGTTAGGAGAGGTTTGGCTAGTGCTGGTTTTCATGTTGCTAAAAGAAAAGGATTTGGAAAAAAAAAGGAGATGCTAACGGCCTTAAAGGTTAAAAATGTTAATAATATAAAACTTGAATTGAACTCTAATGACATAATTGGCCCAGTGGCTATAATAGGTGCTGGAATATCAGGGGCATCATTAGCATTTGCTCTAAGAAAAAGAAATGTTGAATGCTACATACTTGATAAATCTTCAAAAATTGCAAATGGAGCAAGTGGAAATAAATTAGCTCTTCAAATGCCTAAAATGACAGCTGACAATTCACCATATGGATTATTATCTTTAGAGGCATTTTCTTACTCAAGAAACCTTGCAAAAGAGTTGAAAGCTGTGCCTCGAACAGATGGTCTTATTTTACTACCCGCAAGACAGAGAGAAATAATCAAATATAAAAAATTATTAAAAAGTAACTGGCCACATGAATTAGTTAATAATTATACAGATAAAGTAAAGTTGTACGATATTGACAAGTATATATACATGAATTCTTCTGGGATAGTAGACAACTTAAAATTTATTAAGAACTTAATTATGAATGTAAAAGTTTTCTTAAATTTTAATGTAATTGAAATTAAGACTACAAAAGATAATTCTAAAATAATAATTGATAAGCAAGGCAATAAAATGAATGCTCAAACTATTATTTGGGCTAATGGTTATGATATGTCTAATATGTGCGATAAAATTCCTATTACTCCAGTTTCAGGTCAAGTGACTTATTTAAAAAATAATTCACTAACTGAAAATTTAAAATTGAATTTTAGCTATGGACAATTTTTTTCACAATCATTTAAAGGATATCATCAAATAGGTTCCTCGTTTAACCGAAATACCAAGAGTGATTTCACTGAAACTGATCAAATTAAAAATTTGAACTCTATTCCAGATTTTTTAAAAAAAAGAATTGGATGTAATCATCTAGATGAGACAGGATACAGGGTGAGCATAAGGGGCAGTACTAAAGATAGAATGCCTTTTTTTTGCAATCTAAATGATATTAGACAATACAAAACTAAAAATGAATATGCATTAGGAGGTATGGGGGCTTGGGGTTATGTATATGCTCCATATTATGCAGAATTGCTTATTAGGGAATTATTAAATGAAAAACCTTTAATAAATTTAAATTTAGACAAGCTTTTAAGAGTTAGACGTTTATTGTAATTATTTATTCTGCTGCAATTCTAGGTGAGTAAGAAAATAAATTAAATATTTTAGAAAATATTTCTTGTACAGAATTTATATTTTTCAGTAATAGATTTTCTTCATCCATATAAAGGTCTCTATTAACTTCTATTTGAAGTGTTTCAATACCTTTAGAAGGGTTTCCATAATTTCTTGTTATAAAGCCTCCTGCATATGGATCGTTTACAGATACTTTAAGTCCATATTTTTCAAAATTTTTCTTGATGTAATTCACAAATTCTAAAGAACAACTTTTTTGATAATTGTTACCTAAGACTATATCAGGTTTGTTTTTCATGTTTTTAACAGCTTTGTACGGCATAGAATGTAAATCAAAGTGATAACAAACTCCAAATTTAGAAATTAAGGTTTCTATTTGGCTATTAACATTTAAATGAAAAGGGTCATAAAAACTTTCTAATATATATTTGCCATAACTAATAGGAAGCTTATCTTTAAAAATATTTTCGTTTTGGATTAATTTAGGGAAAACTCCTAAACCATAAGATAGCATTTTTTTTTCATCGGCATTTGAATTTAAAATTATCTTTTCAAACATATTATTATCTATTGCTTTTCTAGATCTATTTAAATCCACTACAGCTCTAGAACATTGAGCAACTATAACATCAGCTGCATCTTTATTAACAAATTTTATTATTTGATCAGATTTAAAATCTTCAATCTTTCTTATTTTATCTAAATCTAACCTTATATTTTTCAAAAAGACATCTGGGTAAAAATCACCGGAGTGAGGTACAGTAATTAAGACTGGGTTTTTAGGATTATGCCTAATAAATTTTCTATACATATTGAATTTCTTTAGAAAAAAATGATATTAAGATTTTAATAAATTCCTTTATCTTATATAGATAAATATGCACAGACCAAATATAAATTTTTATAAGAAAGTTTTATGAGACATTTTGATATTTTAAATCCAAATCTTGATTCTACCAGACAAATGTTTAATGAATTAGAGAATGATTTGAGATCTAGTAAAATAGATTTAGGTATTGGAATTTATAGAGATGAAAGAGGTGAGGCACCGGTATTTAAAGCAGTAAAAAAAGCAGAGAAAATACTATTTCAAAATGAAAATTCTAAATCATATAAATCCCCCTCAGGTAATAAAAAATATTGTGAAAATATTTTAGAATTAGTCCTTGGAAAAAAAATAATCAATGACCGAAATGGTAAAATTGGTTCTATTCAAATTCCAGGAGCGGGCTCAGGTTTGCGAATTGCTGGTGAATTAATTAAAAGTAAAACAAAAAATAAAACAATTTCTGTTCCTAACCCAACGTGGGGACAACAAACATTTATGTTTCAAAAATCAGGGTTAAACGTTTTAAAACACGATTATTATGATGAAAAGAATAACTTTTTAGATTTTGATAATATGCTTAAGTGTATTAATAATTTAAAATCTGGAGATGCTTTATTGTTGCATGGTTGTTGTCATAATCCTACCGGTGCTGATTTAAGTTTAGAACAATGGTCTATAGTAGCAAACTTATGTAAAAAAAATGGTGTTTTACCTTTCATTGATCTCGTTTACCAAGGTTTGGGGCATGGAATAAATGAAGATGTGTTAGGCATTCAAAACTTAATTAAAATTGTACCCGAGGTTATACTAACTGTATCTTCTAGCAAAACATTTGGAGTATATCGTGATCGTTGCGGTTTATTTGCTGTGATTACTGATGCTGAAAGGGTTACAAGTCAATCGTTAGAAACAATGTTAAGCGAAATAGCTCGTGAATTATATTTTCATCCCCCAGATCATGCAGCCTCAATTATTAATATTTTATTAGCTGATGAAAATCTTAAAGAAGAATGGTTGTCGGAATTGTCAAGTATGCAAAATAGAATTGTCTCACTAAGACAACAAATTGGAAAATCATTTCAAGATAAGCGTCAGACTGATTTTTTTAGTTTTTTAAAAAGTCAAAGTGGTATGTTTTCTCTATTACCTATATCTAATGAGGGTATAATTGAATTAAGAAAGAAGAGTGGTATATACCTGATGCCAGACGGCAGAATTAACATAGCTTCTGTTAGGGAAAACCAAATAGATTTCATAACTACAGAAATTTGTTCTTTAAAAGAGTTTCAAGGTAGAAAGATATAGTTTGAAAAAAATTCCATCTCATATAAGTGAGTATAATTATTTTTGTAAATTAAGTACAAGGTGGAATGATAATGATATTTATGGTCACATGAATAATATTATTTATTACGCTTTATTTGATACTGCGGTTAATAAATGGTTAATTAAAAACAAGTTAATTGATATTAAAAATGGTCAAAATATTGGACTAATTGTTCAATCAGGTTGTAATTATTTTTCTTCTTTTGAATATCCAGAAAATATAAATGCTGGTATTAGAGTTACAAAAATTGGTAAAAGTTCTGTTAGATATGAAGTCGGATTATTCAAAGAAAAAGAAGAATTATCCTCCGCAGATGGTTTCTTTATTCATGTTTATGTAGACAGAAAAACCAACAAACCCATTGCTTTAGATTATAATTTTAAAAATACTTTAGATACAATTTTTGTTAAAACAGAAGTTTAAAGTTTTTGAACTATAACAGTTTCACCTTGCTTAATACTCGCAATATACTCTTTTTGAAATTTACAATCTGCCCAAATATTTGCAGGAGATATTAACCTTATTTCATTTTCTTGAGATACTGGCGTTCTTCCATATCCTATAGCTATTGCAGATCCTGCTGCCCAAAAAGCTACCTCACCATATTCAACTACAGATCTAGCATCAGGTTCTAGATTAATATTTAAAGGAGTATCAAAATAAATTTCTTCGCCCCATTTTTGAACTACGGATTTAAAAGGAAGCGCATTATAAATTATGTGAGCTGTTTTAGTATTTCTTAATTTTAAAATCAGTTCCTTATTTTCAAATTTTAATATTAATTGTTTCATAACTATTTAGCTTTACTTTTTAAATATTATTATTATTTGTATGTATAACATATATTTATTCTTATGTTAAAGGGACTATAGCTCAGCGGGAGAGCACTTCGTTGACATCGAAGGGGTCACTGGTTCAATCCCAGTCATTTAGTCCATTAAATACAAACACTTAACTCCAATACATCAACCTCCATATCGAACATGTCACTCTACAGTCACAATAGGAGGGACATATGGCTACTATTCGTAAACGAAACAATAAATACCAAGTTCAAGTCCGTGTCAAAGGTCAGTTTGCATCTGATACATTTGTTAATCTCAATCACGCAAGAAGCTGGATTAGGCAAAAAGAAATAGAACTTGAAGGTAGGGTTTTGGGTAAAAGGTATAAACCTAAAACAATGTTAGAAATCCTAAATGAATATAAAACAAAGATTACACCCTTAAAGAAATCATCACAAAATGAGATTATAATTATTAATGCTTTGATCAAACATAAATGGATACATAAGCCTCTTGCATCACTATGCTCCAGCGATGTTGCAAGATATAGAGACGTAAGATTACAAACTATAAAAGCTTCATCCTTTGCACGTGAATTCTGTATTTTAAAACATGCGTTGAAGGTTGCTGAAGTAGAGTGGAATTGGAATACACCAAACAATTTACTAGGCAATATAAAAATACCCAAAGTACGTTCGAAAGCTATTAGAAGAATAGATGATATCGACCTTGAAAGGCTTTTAAAAGCTGCTGCTGAACATAGAAACCAATATCTTAAACCAATTATTATTTTAGCTCTCGAAACTGCTATGAGGCGAGGGGAGATCTTATCTCTTAAATGGTCTGATATCGATATGCATCGAGGACTCATCATAATTGATAATACCAAAACAGGATTTCCTCGCTCTATACAAATGAACGATAAAGTAAGATCAGTTTTAACTTCATTGAATGAACTGGGTGAACAAGTGTTTCCAATATCAGTCAATAGCCTTAGGTTATGTTATCAGAGGTTGTGTAAGAAGTTAGGGATAAAAGTACGTTTTCACGACTTTAGACATGAAGCCATAAGTCGTTTGTTTGAGCAGAACTTATCAATACCACATATAGCTTCAATTAGTGGTCACAGAACAATGAGCCAACTCTTCAGGTATGCCCACTTTAAAGTTTCAGTCAATGCTTCTTAGGTATGCCCATTCAGACCTTAGTTACATCAAGAAGAAGGTTATGAAATTTTAGGTACCATATCCTGGAATTTGATACCCCATGGGATTGATGAAATAGATCATTTCAAAAAAAGGGTTAAAGAGGTGTTGTTATTGTTGTTATTTTATTTTAGCATTTACTTAACACATTAAAGATTAGCTGTGTAATAGCTAAAGATTATTAGTCTACGATCTGTAACAACTACAGATGTAAGAAGTTTTTTGAAGGGGTCATTAGTAATGAATGACAAGGGTTATGCCATTGATGAGGTGTCAAAAAAGACCGGAGTAAATATCGAAACCATCCGGTATTACTAACGTACCAATCTCCTGCCTAAACCTGATCAAACACCGGGCGGAAACAGGCAATACAATCGATGAACAGCTAAAACAATTGACGTTCGTCAGGCGCAGCCGTGGCAAAGGTTACTATGCTTATCGATCCGTAGTGCGCGGCAACTGCGGCGGCAGTTGCACTGTCGATACGCGCCGTCCATTTCAAAAGCACGTATCCTAAAAACGGCTGTAAAAAGCCGACAGTAATCCCAGCAAGCGCCGTATAAGTCACTTCACCGTTTAAGTCTGGTGTGTTCGCAATAGCGACACCGCCTTTAAATCCGATCGCCATCATGAGGTAAATAGCCAGATACCGGCTGATGCTGTCCGGAACCTCAAGATCGGACTTTATAATGCCTGCCAGAATACCAAGTGCAAAAAACAGAATGGGCGGGGTGAGGAGGTTTTGTTCAATCAGCGCAATAAATTCCATGAAAGCTCCTTAATGAATACCCATCGTTAAATACAAGCTTTTCTTTTATATTAAAAATTGATAGTTTTAATAACATCGATGAGTTTATTAAATGATAATGGATAATTTATGCCCTTTAACTTAGACACCCTTCTTTTAAAAAGCTTTGCGGCCATTGCAGAAACCGGAAGCTTCAGCCGCGCCGCAGAGATCGTCGGTAGAAGCCAATCTGCTGTAAGCTTACAGATTAAGAAGTTGGAAGAAGGCTTGAACTGCCAACTCTTCGACCGCAGCAACCGCGATATTGCCCTGACCGATAAGGGAGAGGTTTTTCTAGGTTATGCGCGCCGGATGATAGAGCTTCAATGGGAGGCCTTTAGCCGCCTGAATGAGCCGGAAGTACGTGGGGAAATAACCTTTGGGGTGCCTGAAGATTTTGCTACACATTATCTGCCGTATATTCTGGCCAGCTTTGCCAAGCATCACCGGCATGTTCAACTTCATGTGACCTGCGATTTAACCTTAAATCTTATGAAGGCCTTTCAGAAGAGGGATCTTGATATTATTCTTGTAAAACGCGACCCGGAAAGCGTGAAAGGCGGCACGAAAGTTTGGAGGGAACCTTTAGTGTGGGTGGCGGCAGAGTATTACCAGATGAAAGAACCTATTCCCCTTGTGTTATCACCACAACCCTGCATTTACCGCGCCAGAGCCTTGGGTGCGCTGGATCGTATGAGAAAGCCATGGCAGATTGCCTATACTAGCCCCAGTCTTGCCGGAACAATTGCCGCCGTAAAAGCAGGGCTTGGCGTAACAGTTTTGCCAGCCATCATTAGTAATCCAGACCCTGTTTCTACGAAGGGGTAGACGTATCCATATCGCACCCATCGCTGTGCCAGCAGGTCATAATTGAGAAACATGGTCGCAAAGCGTTCGACATCCTGAAGCTTTTGTAACCCTAGCAGCACCATGGAGATTGAGATAAACCATTCGATAGTTCGTCCAGAGAAGGGTGTCCCAAGCGCGACCCATGTCACGGCGAGTGCCATGAAGGCCGCGACCGAAAACAACATAATGACAGGCGTGTAGGTCAGGGTATCCCTGGCTTTAGTGGGCTTGCCAAAATATTCTCTTAGATCATCGAACCCCCCAATACGAACGCCGTCGATAAAGGTCTGTGGGGTCGTTGCAAGGCCATGCTTGGTCTTGAAGGCATCCACTTCTTCTCTGCTAGTCAAATGGCGATCTTCCACCTCGTATCCCTCGCGTTCCAGCAAATCCTTGGATTTCAGACCGTGAGGGCACATACGATCCGACATTACCATGCGATGGAGTGTTGCTATTTTGGTAGCCTTATTTCTTGGCATTTCATTTACCCTTTCATCGGTCTTTGCGAAGTCGTTGCACCTATTTGGACTATCATTTAGTCTTCCCAGCAACTGGAAGGTCAAGGAGGATTTGCATGAACATTTCTGCTGCATCCAAGGCGGCTGGCTTGCCCGTCAAAACAGTTCGCTACTATGCAGATATCGGTTTGGTAAGCGCACCATCACGATCAGATACCGGGTACCGCACCTACGATGATGCATCAGTCCGAAAGCTAATATTTATAAGACGATCCCGCGCGTTTGGCTTTACCATTGAAGAGTGTCGCGAGCTTCTTGACCTATACCAGGATCAAGATCGCACTAGCGCGGAGGTAAAGCGCAAGGAAGGCTTTATTGATTGGGCGTGGAGTAGTGAGCCACTCATCAAATCAGGAATATTCTATCGCGGTCGTCAAGAGATCATCCCGCTGCCTGCTTCATCCTTAGCTGCAAAACAGGATATGCTGATCGACAACCGAACAGGAATTCTGCACCCAAAAGGCATTTGGCTGGGGGAAGAAGAGGTTCGGGAAATGAGCATATTCTCGGAACTTCCCGATAAAACCCGCATGACCGTCTCTCTTCTCCTATATCCTGATGACGCTCCAGGAAAATGGGACCGCGATTTGGAGGAACCAACAGAACACGACACATACGATCAGTTCGTTATTGGAGGCCAGGTGTGAAAAGAAACGACTGCTCAGCGGAGCTGCACGACTTGACGGAATGGAAAACCCTTTTTGTTGTTCCTAGTCATTTGAGGGGCACATCGCAAATAGCGTAGTTGGTTCGTAATATCATCGCGGTCCCCGTGATTTGGCCGTGGGATGTCTCTCGTTCAAACAATTCGAATGATCAGCCAGAACCTCAATGATCCGGCATTCCGCAACTTTCCCGCCACCACACTCGCGGACCATGCGCTTCAATTCCCGTTCCATAGAGCGCAGGCGGCCCAAGCGTTCCTGGACACCGTGCAGGTGCTCGCGTGCGATGGCGTCCACTTGTTCACACGACTGTTCGGGCTGATTCGAAAACGACAGCAATTGGCGAATATCGTCCAGACTGAAACCCAGCTCCCGGCTGTGACGGATAAAGATCAGCCTCGAGGCCTGATCTTCTGAATAGATGCGCCGATTGCCGCTGGTGCGCCTCGTATCCGGCAACAGACCGATTTTCTCGTAGTGCCGAATGATCTGGACAGTGCAACCAGCTCTTTCTGCCAGTTCGCCAATTGAAATATCTCTTACGTTCATCAAATTTTCCTCTTGCTCCTACAACGATTGTAGATATTAGTATCTCAGACTAGGGGCTGTCAAGGCGTCGTTCAATTGGATGACAAGCCTCGATAATGAATTACAGGAGCAAGGTATGAGTGCAAGTTGCTGCGGACAAGATGCCCAATTCGACGGCGTTTCCGCCGCATTCAAGCGGGCATTGTGGATCGTCATCGCCATCAACGGCGCTATGTTCATCGTTGAGATGGCGGCGGGCGCTTTCGCGGGGTCGAAGGCGCTGCAGGCGGACGCCCTCGATTTCCTCGGCGATACGACCACTTACGCCATCAGCCTCTACGTCATCGGCATGGCCCTGCACGTCCGCGCGACGGCGGCACTCATCAAGGGGCTCAGCCTTGCGGCCATGGGGCTATGGGTATTTGGATCGACCGCTTATCAAGTTCTCGTCCTCGGCGTGCCGTCCGCGACAGTCATGGGCGGTGTCGGGTTGTTGGCGCTTTTGGCAAACCTTGCAAGCGTCGTCCTTCTCATGCGATTCAAGGACGGCGACGCGAACGTTCGCTCCGTCTGGCTCTGCAGCCGCAACGACGCCATCGGAAATGTGGCCGTCATCGGGGCGGCAGCCGGTGTCTATTTTACCGGGACTGCGTGGCCAGACCTTATTGTCGCCGCTCTCATGGCCGGCCTGTTCCTCTGGTCGGCCACGCAGATCGTGCGTCAGGCGTGGGGAGAAATGCAACATTGTGCCGTTCCCGCGACGGGCGAGTGAGGTCGGGTAGCACCATGCAGAACACCTCCCATCAAACCAACGCCTTGTATCTCGCATGGCTGATTGCTTTGACCGCGACCCTCGGGGCCCTGTTCATCGGGGAAGTCATGGGACGAACACCCTGTGTTCTTTGCTGGTACCAACGGATCGCCATGTTTCCGCTGGCACTTATCCTGGGGCTTGCGAGTTTTCGAGCCGATCATGCGGTTCGGCACTACGTTATTCCTTTGGCATTGATTGGCGGCTTGATCGCACTTTGGCATAGCCTGCTTTTCGTCGGGATCATCCCCGAACCAATTCAACCCTGTGAACGCAACGGACCATCATGCTCGGGAGAAGATCAAGTGCTGTTTGGCGTTCTGCCGCTACCGTACCTGTCCGTTTTCTCCTTCAGTGCCATCATTTTGTTGCTGACCGTTCCCTTTAGAAAGAGATCTTCATGAACCGTCGAACCCTGATCATCGTGACCGCCGTAGTAGCAGTCGGACTATTTGCCATCGGTGGCCTTCTTTACTCCCCGACAAGCAAGGAAGTGGCGGTCACAAAACCAGTATCAAATGAAGCGCCGCTGGTAAGACCCCATTCGCCGGTCTTTGGAGCAAAAGATGCGCCCGTCACCATCGTCGAATTCTTCGATCCCGCGTGCGAAGCATGCCGCGCCTTCCATCCCGTGGTGAAAAAGATACTTTCCGAGTTTCAGGGGAAAGTTCGCGTCGTGCTGAGATATACCCCCTTCCACGGTGAAGCCTCAGAACAGGCCATTCGTGTGCTCGAAGCGGCACGCATGCAGGGCGTTTTTGAGCCGGTCCTCGAAGCACTCCTTGAGTTCCAGCCCCGGTGGGCCTCCCATGGTGCCCCCGCGCCCGGTTTAATCCTTGCGATCGCTGAACAAGCTGGTCTTAACGCTGACAACGCGCAAACGCAGATGATGGCTCCTCAGACCGTTGGCGTTCTCAATCAAGATCGCGCCGATGTGGAAGCGGTTGGCGTGCGCCAGACACCCACCTTCTTCGTAAATGGAAAACCTCTTGATCCCTTCGGCGCAGATGAGTTGCGCGCCCTCGTGGCTGCGGAAGTCTCGGCGAATGGATCATGACCAGAAAACTATCAGGAACAAACCTATGAGAAAATCTACCTTCCATGCCCTTGCATTCAGTATTCTGGTCGGATTGCC
>CAKZQZ010000087.1 GCA_937142855.1 uncultured Alphaproteobacteria bacterium
GCTCAATGGGTAAGTCTTTCCAATATTCCTTTCCTTTAGCTGTAATCCACCTCATTGGAATGGATTTTTTTATATCAGCTTTTAGATATTTCTGATTTTTTTTAGGTTTTTGTGAAAAATTATTCCAATATGTAGTAAATGTTTTTTTTCTGTATAGGTCAAATTTATCCATCATTTTTTCTTACAGCTAGCATATTTGTATTTACGCTGCTAAGTGCAAAACCAATTGCAAACCAAATAAATATATTACCCCATTGTCCGTAAAAACTTCCAAATTGTTGGATTGGGAAAAAGCATATTAATGGAATTAAGAAACTAGTAGCACTCAACGGGCAATCAGGTAAATTCTTTTTGTTATTGAAACATTTATAAAAAATTGAAAAAAACATCAAAGCTCCAAAGAGTAAACCCAAAAAACCAGTTTCAGCAAATATTTGTATGTAAAAGTTATGAGGATGGTTTCCACAATAATTTTTTCCAGGGAGCCAGTGTTCCTTTTTTGATATTTCTTTACATACATATCTTGACATGCTTGGCCCAAAACCTATTACAGGCTTTTCTAAACCTTGTTGAAGTCCACCTCGCCAAGCACCCCAATTACCTGAATTAAAGTTTAGTTTACTAACAAATTCAGCAGTATACCTTTCTTTAAGAATAGGTTTGTTAATAATTACAGCTGTAAAAGTTACTGCGATAATAGATAACAATATTATCAACCTAACTTTAAGAGGTTTATAAACAAAACAACTAAAAAGTCCAGATATAATACGGGATATAAAATTGACTCTTTCCCCTGTAAGAAAAGACATTATTAATGTAAAAACAGATATCAAGAAAAAAGAAATAAATTTTTTGCTTTTAATAGAAACTGTTAAAGCTACTAAAACACAAAAAACGCTAAGGTTTGCTTTCGATAAATATGACCCTGGTATTGCATCTCCATAGGGCCAAACTAAACGAAATTTTGGACATCGACCATTATTATCTACTGAAGTAGAACAAGGGAACGTGGGTTCAAAATATAATTCTGATAAAAGAATAAGGCACATTAAAATTGTGCCTAAAATCATCATTAAAAACATGATAATTCTAATATCTCTATCCATACCAAGCCATGCTTGTACAGCTAATGCGTACAGTGGAAAGCGGATCCAAACAAAGGCTTGCCATGTCGAAAATAAAGGGATTGAGCTAATTAAACCAGAAATAATACTTATTATCCAGAGAGTTAAAGCAATTCTAAACCAAGTTTCTTTAATCCATTCCCATTCTTTTAACATATAACTTCTTGTTAAAAACAAAACAGTTATTAGGGTGAGCCATAAATCTGAGGGGTCTCTTTCAATTAAAAGAACAAAAGGTCCCAAAAACCAAAATATAAAACTAAATTTATCAAATTTTTTGAGTTTTTTAATCTTATACTTGGTGTTATTCCAACTGTCTTCGAAGTTTAGGTTAGGCGTTGAAAAATATTTTAATATCATAGGAAAATTTGTCTAATTTACATTCAATTTATTTCATATATATTTTATTTTTAAAAACAAGAATTAACATTATTATTGGAAGACCCATTAAAGCGGTTAAGATAAAAAAATTATAATAACCAATTACATCAACAATTGCTCCCGAATATCCTCCAATTATCTTAGGAAAGAATAACATAAATGAAGTAAATAAAGCAAATTGAGAAGTTGTAAAGTTAACATTTGTAAGAGAACTTAAAAAAGCAACAAAAGCAACTGAAGCTATACCAGCGGAAATATTATCAGCCATAATTACAATCATTAAATATGAAGTCCTTGGTTCTAGGAGGGTAAGTAAAGCAAATAATATATTTGTTGCGGCAGCTAGAACTGCACCTAGAAGTAATATGGAGTAATTGTTGTATCTTGAAGCTAAAATCCCGCCTAATACCCCCCCCAAAATTGTAGCTATTAATCCCCAGAACTTTGAAACAGTAGCTATTTGGTTTAGATTATATCCCATATCTGAGTAAAACAGATTTGCAATAACGCCCATTACTATATCAGCAATTCTATAAAGGCCAATAATAGCTAATAATACAATGGCCATTGATCCATATTTCTTAATGAAACTTTTTAAGGGGTCCCAAAATGTCGAAATTATAACATAGTTTTTTACATATTTTATTTGTATAGAAAACAAACAAACAATAAACATTCCACTAAATGCAGCTAATAGTTTTAAAGTTGTAAATAATCCCTTTACCAGTGGATCTTCAATGTTAATGCTAGGAAAAATATTATAAATTAAAATAAAAGCTAAAATTGCAACAAAAAAAACATTAATTAATTTAAGGCGGTCTCCATTTTTTTTTAACAAAATTCTTTTGGAAATAGGCTCTGGTGACATTAATGTACACATGATACCTATAGATTGAAATAATGCCATGATGATATAAGTCTTTTGCCATGCATTTACACTATAAGTTTGTTCGTCACCTCCAAAAAATGAGGCTAAAATGAGGGACCCAGCCCCTGCTGCAATCATACCTAACCTATATCCAACAATATATGTTGCACTCATTGCACTTTGCAATTCTAGTGGAGCTGATTCTATTCTATAAGTGTCAATGATAGCATCCTGTGTTGCACTACAAAAGCCAATACAGACTATGATAATTGCCATCAGTATCAGGTTGAATTTAGGATCAATAAATCCAACAATCAGAAGTAGTGTTATGAGCATGACTTGAGAAATAATTAACCAACTTTTTCTGTGCCCAAATTTGTCACTAAGGATTGTAATAGATATTTTATCCATTACGGGTGCCCAAACAAACTTGAAACTATACGCAAGGCCTGCCCAACTAAATAAAGTAATTGTACTTCTATCAATACCGGCTGACTTAAGCCATAGTGATAGTGTAGAAAAAATTAGTAATATAGGCAATCCTGATGAAAACCCTAAAACTAATAATCTTACTACCCTAATGTCTAAATAAATTAATAAGGATTTTTTCCAACTATTTAATTCAGACATTAACATTATCCTTTTCTAAAATTGAATGATAACTTAATTAATAAATTTAAGAAATTTTA
>CAKZQZ010000088.1 GCA_937142855.1 uncultured Alphaproteobacteria bacterium
CAGGTGTATGTGTCCATGCTAGCTTGAAAAGCATTTTTTATCTCCTATTCTAAATGTTTTAATAAGTTTTAATGGTATCTTCTTTCTAGGTGATTTACAAAAATCATTAATATTTCATTTCTAAAAGCTAAAAATTGCTTCAAATTTAGACAAGTTTAATATGAAAATATTTATAGTTTTTGGATAACTCTTCCACCCATAGTCACTAACGGAGTGTATTTTTCAAACAATTCAAAAAACTCACCTATCCTAGACCAATTTTGACCTAGTTCTACATGTTTACCAAAATGCTCATCATCTATGTGAACTTCACAGATGTTATAAATAATATTACCTGTAGTCCCTTTTGATGGGTCCATCATATCATTTAATTCTGTTGCCTTAGATACGAAGTATTCTAAAGTATGTAATTTGCCATTCACTAGTTCTAAAGAATGTGTTTCAGACATCCAATTTGCATGAGCCGATAGTAAATCATCAACTGCCTTTTCATCACCATCTGGAACTCTCATAGTGAAACCAAATGAAGTATTTCCAATTTTAAAACTCATGATATTTTTCTCCTAATTCTATATTTATTTTTTATACTTATTAGTTTTGCATATTAGTTAAAGTATACATTTCATGTTCAAGCCCAAGTTTAGGAGCAATTTCTGGAATTCTTTCTGACATTAACTTTTCCATTTTTTCAGGGTCAATAATAGTAGCCTTTATCATTGCTGTATTTTCATTAACTTTACCAACTAAGTCATCTTTCATGAATTGTTGTCTTAATTCTAGATCACCATCATAAATAGTTTTCCATTCATTATATGAGCAGGTAAACTTTGCTATTATTAACATTTCCATAATTTAGACCACCCTATTTTAAGTATAAGGCTATGGGCACATTACAGGTTTAGGAAGTTCTAAATGCCCTAAAAAAAAAATGAGAGTAAATTGCTCACTAATTGTGCATAATTTAGGGTAAATGCTTTCTAATTGTGCATAATTTAGGGTAAATGCTTTTCGGAAATATTCTGACTCTAATAAAAATATAATCAGTATATGCTTACCATTAAATTTTAACAACCTTGGAGGGAAAAATGAGTAATACAGGTTACGTTGTACTAACAGTAGCGTCTGTTGATTTTAGTTATAGAGAAACAATGACTAAACTAATGTCTCAACATTCAAAAGATTTAATTACAAATGCAGGAGCTAAAGGCACACGTTTTGGTTCCATTGGAACAGGTGAGCATGCTGGAAGTCTAATCTTTATTCAATTTTATGATGAATTAAATGGCTATCAAAAAGCTATGGAATTCCAATCTGAATCTCCTGTATTTAAAGAAATTATGGATAGTGGAAAAGTTAATGTGTATTTAAGAAACATAGCTACTTCACTACCAACAAAATTTGAAAATAGTATAGAACACCCCAAATATATTGTGATAACAAGAGCAGAGGCTGCAATGTCTGATAAGGATAAATTTCTAAATTGCATAAATGATACTGCTTCTTGTTTTAAGGATAATGGTGCTATTACCTTAAGGTTTGGTAATTTATTAACTGGCTCTAATGTAGGTAATTACTTGCTTGGTGTAGGATACCCATCTATGGAAGCAATTGAAAAAACTTATGATGAGTTATTGGCTCACAGTTCTTATAAAGAGCTAATGACTTTTGCTAAAGTCAATATGAGAAATATAATTAAAATTCTCTAAGTATAGATTAAATTTATTAGAGACTTTTATGAAGTCTCTAATTACCTCTTATTCTTTATTATTTGCTGATACCTTGACCTCACCATGGTAAGCAATTTCTTTAGGTGATAATGAATTCGGAATACTATTATATTGAGAAAGATAACTTCTTACCTCTTTCATGTGTTTTTCATCATCGTATTCCCATATACTCGTAACTTGATTTTTTTGGTCAACATTCTGAATTATTTTCATATTCAGTTTTAAATCAGTATTATGTGATTCGCTTGCTATCTTTTCTGACATTACAACGAACATATTTGCATGCTCGACACTTTGAAATGTTCTTACTGTAAGCCTTATAATAGACATAAGTTATATATCCTTAATGATTAACTATTTAATAATAATAACGATTTCTTCAGCGCTTTACAAAAAAAATAAAGCCTTTTATTGTAAATTTTTGAGGTTAAATTCTCTTTTAAGGTTAATATTATGAAAAAACCTTTTTATGCACAAGACTTTACTAAGGGGCAAATTTTTAATCTTGGTAAAAAAAATATTACCAAGGATGAAATTATTGATTTTGCAAAAAAATACGACCCATTTCCATTTCACTTAGATGAAGAGGAAGCATCTAAGACTGTCTTTGGAGGCATAATTTCTAGCGGTTGGCAAACTGCTCTTATTTGGTTAAGCATGATGCATGAAATGTTTCTTACATATGAGACAATTATGGGTTCTCCAGGTCACGACGCAATGATTTGGAAAAATCCAGTTCGACCTGATGACACATTAACTGGCACATTGGAAATTTTAGATAGTAAAATCTCAAAAAGTCGTCCAGAAATTGGTTTTGTAAAATATAAGACAGAATTAATTAATCAGGATTCCAAGCAAGTGTTTTTTACAGAGAGTACACTAATAATTAAATCAAAACCCCACATCTAGATTTTTTTAAATAAATTTATTAGACATTTGCTCTTTAATTTAATCTATAATATGAAATTGTTATTAGTTATTATATATAAATTTTTAACATTTATAACTAAAGTAGTGGGTAGTCTTGGTATTGTGATACACGAATTTAGTTCTTAAGAATTTAAATAACAAATTTATAGTTGGGGATATTAATAATGATAATTGCAATTGTTACATTTGAAATAGATAAAGAATTAAACGATACGGTTTTAAAAGAAAAATTTTTAGAAACATCTCCTCTATATAAGGATACTCCAGGTTTAATTAGAAAAAATTATATATGTGATACTTCAAAGAATTTAGCAGGTGGTGTTTATTGCTTTGATAATCTAGAAAATGCAAAAAGTTGGTTTGATGAAGATAGAGTTAAATGGATTACAGAAAGATTCTCAGCGCCTGATATAAAATTTTATGAAAATCCAGTTATAGTTGATAATAATACTGATGAAATAATTTCATAAAATATCCTTATCTTGGCTGAGACGACTTCCTCGTTATTCCATTTTAATCATCTGTTTTATTTAAATTTTATATAGTAATCATTATTTAGTCTACAACTTTTTTTAAGTATTAAAGTTTATTAAAAATTTCGTTACTGATTTTTTTTCATCATTCTTTCATGCACCGCAACCATCCCTCTTTTAGACATGTCACTTACCTCAGCAGCATGTTTTTGAAGCAGCTTGACGACCTTAGGGTTCGTAGATATTTGAATTACTTTTATACCCATGTCGGTAAGTTCGATGTCTGTGTCAATTTCTTCATAAACATCAAATAATGCATTCAAAGTTGGGGATTGAATAATTACTTCTGGATTTTTGCCCTCTTGTAGCCTTGTAACCATCATTGTCACATGAGAAACGATTGCTTCCCTTAAAGTTTTGTTTTCAGCTTCTGTTATCGTAACAATGCCACTTTCTATATTAGAAACAGCTCGTATTATACCTTTGTGGGAACGAAATATTTCCTTCAGGTCGTTAACTTCTTGTTCGGTTGTATCTTTGCCCTGTAAACCCGGCATATTCACTTCATCGTGTTTATGATTATGACCTTTCTTATGTTTGTTTTCTGATTGAGCACCATGATGAGAATTATGCATTGCAGTATAATTATGATTATTACCTGCATGCTTCATATAGAAGAATGTAGCAGCTACACCAGCTATAAATATAGAAATATAAATAATAGTACTTTTCATTTTATAAATTTATTTAAGTAAGAATAACTATTTAGTAAAATATCCCCTTAGGGGAAAGTAAAGTAAGTTTTTTTAATCATGTGATATTGGAAACTATTTTAATCTATTATTTATTTCATATACAATTTAGTCTGCAATAAAACTTTTTAATTCATTAAATCTTTTAATAACTTCTAATGCATTTAGATAAGTTGGCATTTCTATTCTAACACCATCAAAGTCTACTTGACCTTGCCCTAGTTTTCTTGCCTTTTCAAAAACTTCAACATGCGATTTAGCTTTTTCTAATTGTTCTTTTGTAGGAGAAAAAATATTATTAATTATCTCACAATGACTTGCATTTACCGTACTTTTTGAGAGCATTCCTATATCTCGAGCAAGTTCTGCTTGCATTTTTACACCATCGTTGTCAGCCCAAGTGTATGGCATATCAATAGAAATAACATTAGCTGCACAACAAGCCACATGAAAACGTTCTCGAACATAATTGAGAATTTTACTATTTTTATTTCGTGGAGATTTCAAGCTCACACTCATATCCTCTGATGCAACTACTCTTGGTTTTTTCTCTTTCAATCTTTGTAAAGCGTCCATGATTAGTTTTAGAAGCGGCTAATCTTTTTAAACCTTCCTTGGTCCTTGGACCTGTGCTTGCGCCTCCATGAAGTCTACGGCGACTGACTGGCAGTTTGGCAGGACGTTGACATAGTGTGTCTTTTCTTGTTTTTGCTTCACACCTTTTGCCTAACAAGTTAGGGCCAAAACGCCAAGATGTCCCTTTGAAGAGGTTGTTTTTTGTCATCTTGTAAATATCACCATTTACGGGTTTTATTATAACAAAAATATTGTAAGCTTAAAAGAGATGGTAAACTTAGATTAATATATTTAAATCACTTAATTAAACCCAAGAACCATGGAGCCTTGGCGATTAACTTTTGTTGAGTTTTTATAGATAATATTTTAGTTTTGTATTAATTACTTTAAAAAATCTTTTAGGATAAATACTCATAAGAAATAATAGTTATAATCAATTCGATGAAAGTTTTTTGGTACAAATATCTTTTGAACAACAAATTAAAAAAATAATATTTCTATAAAAAGGGAAAGATACTAAAAGCTAAAAACATTTTCAACAGTATATTAAAAGTTTTCCACATGAATATAAGAGTATAAAAAATTGGCTAATTTAAGCTTACCTGAAAAAAATAATTCAACACATCCTCATCAAGAAACAATTCGAAGGATAATTAAATTATTTAATCAAAAACATTTTTCATCCGTTTTTGATCAAGCACAAAAATTGACAAGACAATATCCAAACTCATTTATTGTTTGGAATATATTGGGAATTTCTGCTGCTGAATTGGGGATGTTAGAAAATTCGATAAATGCGTTTCAAAAATCTCTGGCAATTGAAGCTAGTGCCGAAACTTTTAATAACTTAGGTAATGTGCTTAGAAAACAAAATTATATAGATAAAGCTATTGATGCATATAAAAACGCAATATCACTAAAACCGAATTTTCCTGTTGCTTATTACAACATAGGGGATATTTTTAGAGAACAAGGTATTTTTGATGATGCAATAAAAGCCTATGAAAATTCTATATCGCTTAAACCCAACTATGCTGAGTCGTATTGCAATCTAGGAATTACTTTTAAAAATATTGGTAAATTTGATGAAGCAATAGAAGCATTCAAAAAATCAATATCAATTGAGCCCAAGAATCCTCTTATACACAATAATATGGGTATTATACTTCAAGACCTAGGTAAGTTGGAGGAAGCCATTCAATCTTTTAAAAAAGCAATTGAGCTCAAACAAGATTTCTCTGAAGCTCATCATAATTTAAGTTATACATATCTTGCATTTGGAATTTTAAAAGAGGGTTTTAATGAATATGAGTGGCGCTGGAGAACCAACAAATTTTTGTCACAACAACGGCATTTTTCTAAACCTATGTGGAATGGTAAACAAGGACTAGATGGTAAAACAATATTTCTTTGGTGTGAGCAGGGAGTTGGAGACACGCTAAATTGGTCCTCCTGCCTATCACTTGTAACCTCGCGGGCTAAGCATTGTATTTTGGAGTGCCAGAAGAAATTAGTCCCTTTGTTAGAACGTTCATTTCC
>CAKZQZ010000089.1 GCA_937142855.1 uncultured Alphaproteobacteria bacterium
CCACCTATTCCATGAAGGAATAATACCATTTCTCCTTGTCCAGAATAGTCAACTGAAATAGATGGTTTGCTTCCAATTTTTATACTAGTTACACTCATTAAAATTTAGAACCTACTACCTGGTAATTTTAAAAATTCTAATTCTGATTGAGTTGAATTTCTACCCAACATTTTATTTCTATGAGGAAACCTTCCAAACCTTTCTATGATTTCTTTATGTTTCAAAGCATATTTAAACGTATTTGAATTTGTGTATTCTTTAAAATAAGGTAGACCAAGTTCATGATCCTTTATATTTTCACTATGCATTAGGGGCATTAATAGAAAGCTGTTTTTATGATAGTCTTTTTCTTTCAAGAAATTGCTTTGAATAGCTATCTTAGATAATTGTATAGCTTTTGTGTCGCCTTGATATGCCTTATCAGTATTCCTAAAAACATTTCTAGTAAATTGATCTAAAACAATTATTGATGAAAGGTAAGTATCTAAAGAGAGAAAAAATTCTTTAATTTCAGTTTTCATATAAAATTTTATAGTATCAAAAAATTTATCTTTGATTAGGGCGTCAAAATCTCTATTTTTCCTAAACCACATTTTAGGAGTACATTGTACAAACCAAAATTCGAGAATTGGTTGACTATCCATTATTGCTTAAACTCTCTTAAAATTTTAGCTATTTCTTTTCCCATTTCTTTTTGCCCAAAGAATGGTGCTTCCTCGCAAGCTTTGGCAAGAAATTTTATATCTTTTGTTTTTAAATATTTTTCCCATAGTGATTGCATTAAAGTTTCAAGTTTCATTAATTCACCGTAATTATTTTTGAATTTTGGTATATAATAAATAAATAAATCATTATACATAAGTTCATAATATTCCAAAAAATTCCATTTATAAATGCTAACCTATATGAGTTCGTAAAGTCATAAATTTCTCCAGACAACCATCCTCCTAATGACATTCCAATAATAGTTGCAAAAATTAACCAACCAACTCTTTCGGCAACTTCATTTGAAGGTAAAAATTTACTAATAATCACAGCATATATTGGTACAATTCCTCCTTGAGACAAACCAAAGCATATTGCAACTATATACAATGATAATTGGCTATTAAAAGGGAGAAACATAGTAAGAGAAATGGCTTGCAAAGAAGATCCTAAAATCAGAGTTTGAATTGGCCCTATCTTATCTGAAAGAAAACCGAAAATTACTCTACTTGCTACTGCTGCAAACAACATAAAAGACAAGATCTCTGTTCCAACTGCTAATCCATAACCATTATCTATACATAATGGGACTATGTGTACTTGAGGCATAGACATTGCAACACAACAAAGAACACCAGCAATCATTAATAATATTTGTATTTGTCTATTACTTATTGATAGGTTAACTTTTGAGTTTATATCTTCATCTTGTGTAGTTAATTTTTGTTCGTTATTCATTTTAGGCACTTTATTACCTAAAAAATAAAATAAAATTGGTATTAATATACTACACACTAAAGCGATGAAAAGATGTGCGTTTCTCCAGTCACCCTCTATTATAAAATCTTTGATTACAAAAGGCCAAATTGCTCCACATAAATGTTGGCCACTTGCAACTAGCGAGACGGCTAACCCTTTTCTTTTATAGAAATAATTTGAAATATCAGCCATCATTGGGCCAAAAAAGGCAGCGGCAGAAAAACCTAAAAAAAATTGAATGGTAGATAGCCAAAAAACATTTTTGGCAAAAAATGACAATACATATGAAGTGACTAAAAGGCTTAATGCAAAAATAATAGGCTTTTTAATTCCAATTTTATCAAGCATACGGCCAATGATTACATTTCCAAACCCATAACCAAACATGGTTGCAACATAAGGGTAAGTTGAAGCAGCTCTATCTAGTGTAAATTCGTTTTGGATATTAGGTAAAATAATTACTACTGACCACATACCAGCAGTTCCGATCACGCTCATAGCAAAAATAATAGCAAGTCTAAACCAAGCCTGTTGGCTATCTTGTTCTACTAGATTATTTTGCATTAAGAGTTGCTCTTCATATTTATTTAATTAACATATTTATAGTTGGATTTAAATATCTAACAAGATCATGTCTTAATAATCCAGAGGTGCTTGTAATGTTATTATCAGAGGAACAAATACAATTTTATAATGATCAAGGTTATTTATTGGTCGAGGACGTAATAACTGAAAGTCAGCACAAAAAAATGTTAAATTTAATTGAAGGTTTTTTTGAAAATTCAAAAAAAATTACGGAAAATGACAATGTTTTCGATTTAGAAGAAGGACATTCTTTTAATAACCCAAGGCTAAAAAGAGTGAAACAGCCTCATCAACATACTCCATTTTTTTGGGATATAATTAAAGAATCTAAGATAGAATCTATTCTTGTTGATCTCTTAGGAAATGACGTTTCCCTAAAAACAAGTAAATTAAACACAAAAGCACCAGGTGGTGGTGCAGCTGTTGAATGGCATCAAGATTGGGCTTTTTATCCACATACAAATGATAAAGTTTTAGCTTTGGGTTTAATGTTAAACGATGTTGAAATTGATAATGGCCCCTTAATGGTTATTCCAGAAAGTCATAAGGGACCAGTCTTAAGTCATAATAATGGTGGTGTTTTTTGTGGAGCAATTAATCCAGATGATAAAAATTTTGACTTGTCAAAAGCAGTTACTTTAACTGGTAAGGCTAGATCAATGACAATCCATCATGCTCGAACTTTACATGGTTCAGCACCTAATAATAGTGATAGAGATAGGATAGTTTTATTTTATGAATGCAACTCTGCAGATGCATGGCCTCTAGTGGGAGTGGGAGCATATTTAAAAAATTTAAATCCTATAGAATTATGTAATCAATTAGAAAGACAAATGGTATGCGGTGAAGTGAGCTATCAACCTGTAATGGAAAACGTTCCAGTTGTACTTCCGCTTCCTCCGGCGCCAGATTATGGCTCTATTTTTACAACACAAAAAACAGGAGGGGCAAAGTCGGTATTTTAGATTTTATAATCGGCAGATTGTCTATCTAGTTTTCTTAATAATGCAGGCCAGGCAAGTCTATCTTTACCTAAATCAAACATTCCAACAGACTGTTCTTGGGTTGTTTTTATTGCTTCTTTAGAGGGTACATTAATACTACCAGCAGCCTGAGCTCTTATTTGTGCAGAACAAGCTCTTTCAAGAAAATATATCCCCATAAAAGCTATCCCGCAAGTTTTACCTACAGATAACGTTCCGTGATTTTTTAAGATAAATAAGTTTTTATCTCCTATATCTTCTATCAATCTTTCTCTTTCACTATGATCCAAAGCAAGTCCTTCATAATCATGATAGGCGATATGAGGATGTATTAACATTGATGTCTGACTAATAGGTAATAAACCATCCTTTTGAATTGAAACAGCAACTCCATCATTTGTATGAAGATGAAGCACGCATTGAGCATCTTCTCGTGCAGAATGAATAGCACTATGTATTGTAAAACCTGCAGGATTTACTTCGTATGGAGTATCTATGACTGCGTTGCCATTAAGATCAATTTTAACTAGGCTAGACGCTGTTATTTCATCAAACATTAAACCGTAGGGATTTATAAGAAAATGATGTTCTGGACCTGGAATTCTTAGAGATACGTGAGTGTATATTAAGTCGTCCCATCCATATAAGGCTATTAGTCTATATGTGGCAGCAAGATCTAGTCGAAGTTGCCATTCTTGATCTGTGATTTGACTTCGAAGCTTGTTTGTATCGATCATATGATTCATTAAAATTTTCCTTTATAAACTTTGTTTAAAATATTAATTCAATTTAAAGTTAGAAACTATAGAAATTTACATTTCTGTGATTTCTATTCTTTTCTTTAATTTTTTGACTGGTTCTCTTTTATATAACTTTATTATCAATATTCCATTTTTTATAATTGCTTCATCAACTTCAATATTTTGTTCTAAACGAAAAGATTGCTTAAATGATTTATTACGAATTCCTTTGTGAATGATATTTTCATGGGAGTTAAATTCTGGTGCTTCAACCTCTAATTTTAGAAAATCATCAAATTGAATTAAAGAAATTTGATTTTCATTTATCCCTGCAAGTGCAACATGAATTTCATACTGATTATCGCCATGCTTCAATACATCAAAGGCTATATTAGAAATAGCAGTATTAGAAGTCTGATTTTCTAGATCGTTAAAAAAATCATCATAACCAACGTAGAATTTAAGAATATTTTTTGGAGAAAGGTTCATGTTATTGATCTATTCTAAAAATTCTTTCACCTTCAATTAATTTAATCTTAGTATTACCTTTAACTTCGTTGAGTTCATCAGCCATTATTTTCATGACTTTAGTTGCATCTGCTTTGTTTTTAAAAGATGAAACAACAAAACCTGTAGTCTCAGAAATTCTATAAACCTCACAACTTAGTTGACCGTTTTTAATATTCCTTGGAATCATAACATTCTGAAAAAATGCTATAATCATATCGCAATTAACTTTTGAAGTAGACTGGAACTCAGCAATTCTTGCGTACATTTTTTACTCCTTGTTAATTAGATATTTAAAATGTAATTTTATATTATTAATTCTAACTAAAGAAAAGTAACAATATGAAGATTTTTTATTTTTTGTTTTTAATTATTTTTTCTTTTAAGGCCTATGCGCATGAATGCGTTCTTCAGGGAACTTCTGCTAAGGACATTACAATTTACAATGCATGTAAGTCTGATTTAAAAAAAAATGATCATTCAAACAAAGCTTTAAATAACGCGTTGATAAAAAATAAAATTAAAAAATTAAAAGAAGAAAACAAAATGCTTAAAAATCAATTATTAGAAATTAAGCTTAGGCTAAACACACTAATAAAAAATATTGAAACTTATGATAACTAAGATAGGAAGTGGTTTAAATTGAAAAAGGCTCTTGTTGTAGGTGTTGGGCCATTAAATGGTCTAGGTGCACAATTATGTAAAAAAATTGCCCAGAATAATTTTGAGGTATTTGTAGCTGGAAGAACTGAAGCTTCAATTAACGAAGTTGTAAAAAGCATTCATGAAGAAGGAAACAAAGCCAAGTCAATTATAGTTGACGTTACCGACGAAAATCAAACTAAAAAGATGGTTGAAGAGGTAGGGTCTGGTTTGGATTTTGCCATTTATAATGTTGGAAATAACACTCCTGGAAAAATTATTGACATTGAACCTAGTTACTTTAGAGAAAGCTGGGAGGCTGGCTGTTTTGGTGCGTTTTTATTTGCTCGTGAAGTTATCAAAGGTTTTTTAAGAGACAAAACTTCTGGAACACTTTTATTCACTGGAGCAAGTGCTTCTCTAAGAGGAAAAGCTAATTTTGGAGCTTTTAACTCAGCTAAAGGTGCCCTAAGAAATTTGGCTCAAGCAATTGCAAAGGAATACGCTGAAAATTCTATTCATGTTGGACATGTTATAGTCGATGGAGGGCTTGCTGGTGATAGGATTAAAAACAGAGTACCTGACTTTAATGAAAGAGTAAAAGAAGGTAAATTGATAGATATAGAAAGTGTAACTGATGCTTACATGTTTCTTTATAATCAGAATAAACATGCTTGGACTTTTGAACTTGATGTAAGAACTTTTAGAGAAAATTGGTAACTGAGGAGGAGAATTATATTATGAAGCTTTTTGACTTAAGCGGCAAAGTTGCTCTTGTAACTGGAGGGAATGGAGGTATTGGTCTTGCTATGGCAAAAGCTATTGGTGAGGCAGGAGCAAGTGTTGTTATAGCAGGAAGAAATGACGATAAAAATAAAAAGTCAGTTGAATTGCTTAAGAGCTTAAATATTGAATGTATATCACATATCGTAGATGTAACCGATGAGAATTCATGCAATTCACTAATTGATAACGCTGTTAATGATTATGGGAAATTAAATATTCTAGTCAATAATGCTGGTACAAATATTAGAAAAAGACCAGAAGAGTATGAATTAGAAGAATGGAAATCAATTATTGATACTAATTTAATAAGTATGTTTACTTGTTCAAAAAGAGCATTTTTACATTTTAAAAATGTTGGTGGAGGAAAAATTATTAATATTGGTTCTATGCACTCATTGTTTGGAGCACCGCTTGGAAGCGCATATTCTGCAAGTAAAGGGGGGGTGGTACAATTAACAAAAAGTTTTGCAAACACATGGGCTAAAGACAATATCCAAGTAAATGCAGTTTTACCAGGCTATATAGATACTACTTTGACACGCCAAGCAAGAGTTGACATTCCTGAACTTCAAAAAAGAGTTGAAGAAAGAACCCCAGTCGGTCGTTGGGGAGATCCAGATGATTTGGGTGGAACAGCCGTATTTTTATCAAGTAATGCTTCTAATTATGTCACAGGCACTGCAATTCCTGTCGATGGCGGTTATTCAATAAATGGGTAAATTAAAATAGAAGGAAGGTAATATGGAAAATATTTTTAAAGGTTGTATGCCAGCTCTAATGACACCATGCAATGAAGATCTCTCTCCAAATTTTGATTTACTCGTGCAAAAAGCTGAAGAGCTTATAAACTTTGGTATGTCTGCTGTTATATATTGTGGATCTATGGGAGACTGGCCTCTTTTATCAGATGAGGAAAGACAAGAAGGAGTTGCCAGGTTAGTTAAAGCACGAATCCCTACTGTGGTAGGTACTGGAGCTATCAACACAAAAAAAGCGACAGATCATGCAAGTCATGCTCAAAAAGTTGGCGCTTTAGGGTTAATGGTCATACCTAGAGTTTTGTCCAGAGGACCTTCCTTATCTGCTCAGCGATCACATTTTGCTTCAATTTTAAATGCTGCCCCTAATCTTCCTGCAGTTATTTATAATAGCCATTACTATGGTTTTTCAACTAGAGCAGATTTATTCTTTGATCTTAAAAAAGAATTTACTAATTTAGTAGGATTTAAAGAATTTGGAGGAGCAAAAGACTTAACCTATGCAGCTGAACATATCACTTCACAGGATAAAAAAACTTCTCTAATGATTGGGGTTGATACTACAGTTTTTCACGGTTATGTAAATTGTGGTGCAGTTGGAGCCATTACTGGAGTTGGAAACGCTTTTCCAAAAGAAGTTTTACATTTAATTGATCTTTGTAAAAAAGCTGCTAATGGAGATTCATTAGCAAGACAAAAGGCGAAAGAACTTGATGAAGCTCTATCTGTATTATCATCTTTTGATGAAGGACCTGACCTTGTTTTATATTACAAATATTTAATGGTGCTGAATGGAGAAGACGCCTACAGATTGCATTTTAATCCAACTGACAAACTTACTGATAGTCAAAAAGGTTTTGCAAAATCACAATATGATTTATTCAAAAGTTGGTACAAAAACTGGAATAATTAAGTTTAAAACTAATTAAAGTTTTAATCTTCACTTATATTTTCTGATAAGTCATTATTGTCAGAATGCTTGTAGGATTTGTTTTTTTTTGAATTAATTAATTTGCAACCTTCTCTAATTGTCAATCCTATAACAACTCCACCAGCTAATCCAATTAATGTACCTTTTAAAATTCCTAGACCAAACAATTTAAATTCCTAAATAATGGTGAACGCGAGAGGATTCGAACCTCTGACCTACTGCTTAGAAGGCAGTTGCTCTATCCAGCTGAGCTACGCGTCCATATAAACAGATATATTTATTATTACTAATAAATAATTAAGTCAAAAGAATTGTACCAAAAGTTAATTAGTAGTAAAAGATTTTTTGCATACAAGTCATTGGTTTTGGAATTTTATCCAGATTTTCTATACCGAGACCAACACTCAAAACAATCGAAGATAATTTCGAAGTCACCTTATCAAAAGTCCAAGCAAAATCTGTGGTTTTAAAAAAATCTTTATCCTCCCAAATTACATAGGCTCCTTGTTTTTCTGCTATCAGGTTTCCAATATTAATAAATTTACCTTTTACTCTTCGGTAAACTTTTGGATTATCCATGTCTTTAGATCTATCAAAAAGAAATTCAAACTTATATTTATCGTCACTACAATCAAAGCCCGCAGAAGGAAGATAAATTTCGTTTGCCATTATTTTATATGGAAGTATTAGTAAGAGTATAATTATTAAAATAACATAATTTTTAAAAATCATTAATAACGGTACTTTCTGATTAAATTTAGTTTATTGTTATTAATAACATAAACAAAATATAATAGAGAATTAATATTATGATCGTTTCAATTGACCATATTGTGATCACTGTTTCTGATATTAACAAATCAATTTATTTTTATTGTAATATTCTTGGAATGGAGATGAACGAATTCTATTCTAAGTCAGATGACACTGTTAGAAAATCATTAAAGTTTGGCAATCAAAAAATTAATTTGCATAAAGCTTCAAACCCTTACAAACCTAATGCTCAAGTTGCTATTCCTGGAACACTCGACATATGCTTTCTCACGGAAAAACCCTTGAGTGAGTGGGTAAATATATTCAAAAATAATAAAATAAAAATAGAACTAGGTCCTGTTAATAAAACTGGAGCCAATGGACCTATAGTATCTATTTACATTAGAGATCCAGATAAGAATTTAATAGAAATTTCAAATGAAATTACTAATTAGTCAATTATATTTCCTGAGATAACTCTAATAATTCGCGTGTCCTTTTTACTTTGTAATTCCATTTATCATCAAATTTTTTGATTAACTTTTTTAAGCCTTTAGAGGAAATAGCTTTTTCAGCATCTCTTATATTTTTAAATTTATAAATTGCTAAGTGGAATTTTGTACCGTTTATCCATGCTCTTTTTGCATTTAATGACATCAAAACTTCGTTAGCTTCAGTTAAATGTTCAATTTGATACCAATCGTCAAATTCCTTTTGATTAACAAGACTTGTATCAGATTTAACTATTAAGTATGCTGTCATTATAATTTTATTCAAAATGTATTCTTATATTTTTTAATTATACATATTTCAAAATTAAAAGTTATAAATAAATTATTGACAAACTGTATTTCTATTTTGCTATAGTGTGAATAGAGGTTATTTAATGAACTTTAAAATTTTTGGAAAGCAAGTAAAAGTAGGTGAAGTTTTTTCTAAATACGCAGAAGAAATTTTATTAAAATCAGTTCAAAAATACTTCCCTAATCCAGTCTCGTCGATAATTAGTCTTTCTAAAAAAAATAAATTTTTTTACATCATCATAGTTTTACATATCAATAAGAAAATGGAGTTTACAGCTCAATCAAATGGGATGACAGCGAAGTTGGCGTTTGATGATGCTACAGAAAAATTATCTAAACAATTAAGAAGATATAAAAGAAAAATTAAAAATCATAAAAATAATGAATTAATAAATAAGCCTATTCCATTAAACGCTCAATTTCATATTATTAATGAGACTTCTAAACTTAATAAGAACGAAAACAAACCCATAAATAATGAACCTCTGATATTTGCAGAGTTAGGAACTGAAATTGAAGAATTAACTGTGGCTGAAGCTTTAGAAAAAATGAAATTAGGAAACATACCAGCACTGATGTTTAGAAATAAAAAACATAGTGGCCTTAATATGATTTATAGAAGGCAAGATGATCTAATTGGATGGGTAGATCCAAGAGGAAATAGAAATTCTGCAAAAATTTAACTTAATTTTTTAATTCTTCCAGTCTTCTATCTCTTCCGCACATAAATCTATAATACTCATATTTATAAGTGTTTTTTTTGTAATAATCTTGATGCTCTAATCTTACAGGATAGAATTTAGTTTCCTTTTCAATAGGAACAACAGATGATTTGGGAGCAACAGATAAAATTATATTTTTTTCTTCTTCATCTTTGTAATAAATAGCTGGTGTATATGATCTGCCTCTATCACAAAATTGCCCATTATTATCCTCATAATCAATCGTTTTAAAAACATGAACTACTAAATCTTTAAAAGTAATAACTTTTGGATTATACTCTACCAAGGCAGCTTCCCTATGATCTCCCCATTGCCCTGGAATATACTTTGGATTTTTTGTTGTGCCGGCAGTAAAACCACTTGTTACATCAATGACACCAGGAAGTTTTTCCATATCAGCTTCTGTGCACCAAAAACATCCACCTGAATAAATAAAAGTCTCTGCAAAGGATGGAAAGTAAGATAATATATATATATTAAGAAACATAAAAACTTTGATAATCAATTTTCTCATAATTTTATCCTGTTCTAAAAAAGCTAAGTAGTAATAAACGTTTTAAATTCATCTAATAGGTTGTTTAATTTTGTTATTTACAAAAAATATAAAAGGTATTTTATTTATAATCTCTGCAGTATTGTGTTTTTCAATAATGAACGGTATTACCCGTGAGTTGTCCGAGACATACAATGTTATCACCTTAAATATGTTTAGGTATTGGTTTTTTGCATTAATTTTAATTTTAATAAACACATACAATAAAAAATCAACAGTGTTGATATCTAAAAGCAAAAAGAAATATTTACAAATATTTCGTGGTTCTCTTTTGGCAATACAAATGTGTTTTGCACATTATTGTTTTTTAAAATTAGGTTTGATAGAGACATCAGCTATTTTTGCAGTTGGTCCTCTAATAGTTACCGCTCTTTCAATTATTTTTTTAGATGAAAAAGTAGATTGGCAAAGAATACTCGCAATTATTTTTGGATTTATTGGTATTTTAATTATTCTAAGACCAGGTTTCAGAGGATTTGATCCTTTATCATTTTTAGCTTTAGCATGTGCATTTTCATATGCAACATATCAAATTCTCACTCGTTATGTTTCTAGTCATGATACCCCAACCACTAGTTTTTTTTACACAGGTATAGCAGGTGCTTTTATTTTATCATTTGTTGGCCCTTTTTTCTTTATACAAGTGAAAGATTTTGATTGGTTTTTGATTTTATTAATAGCTATTCTTGGAACTTCTGCTCATTTTTTTATAATTAAAGCTTATCAATTAGCACAAGCTTCTATATTACAGCCCTTTAATTATCTCCAACTCGTTTTTGTGTCTATAATAGGAATGATTTTCTTTAATGAAATTTTAGAAATTCCTGTACTTGTAGGCTCATCAATAGTTGTTTTAGCAGGTCTTTATAGTTTTAGAAGAGATACTGTAAAAGTTTAATCTAGTTTTTTTATTTACATTTATTAATTCTTTTATTTATTCTTTATTTTTTGGAAAGAGAAAAATAATGGAAAAATTTTTACTAAATATAGATGATAAAGAATTAGATGATTTAAAATTTAAAATTTCACAAGGACGAATAATTGATTGGGGTTCTTATCATAAGGACGATGCTGGAATTTCATTTAAAAGGCTTTCATTTATTTTAGATTATTGGAAAAATGATTTTTCATGGAAAAAAGAAGAAAATAAGTTAAATAAATTCCAACAATTTCTTTTCAAAAAAAACGGTTTCACAACTCATTTTTTGCACATAAGATCAGAAAAAAAAAATAAAATACCACTTTTATTAATTCATGGATGGCCAGGTTCATTTTTTGAATTTTTTGACTTGATACCTCTCCTAACAAACGGACATGAAAATAGTTTGGGAAATGACTTAGATTTTGACCTCATAATTCCCTCACTGCCAAACGTAGGTTTTTCTTTTGTTAAAAATCAAACTCCTTTGGATTTAGATGAGATTTCTGATCATTTGTTAAATTTGATGGAAAGTTTAGGTTACGATGAATATTTTATTCAAGGAGGTGATTTAGGTTCTTTTATAGCTTCAATTATGTCAGTTAAGTCACCACAAAAAATAAGAGGTATTCATTTAAATATGCTTCCTTTACCAAGAGGTTTAGATAAAAAGCCAAATAATGTTAAAGAAAAAAAATATTATGATGAATTAAAGAACTTTTTACATTACGAAGCAGGATACCAATATATTCAAGGGACAAAACCGTTTACTTTGGCCCATGCTTTAAATGCATCTCCAGTTAGTTTATGCGCATATATTAGTGAAAAATTCTATAGCTGGACTGATAATGAAGGTGATTTATTTAATATTATCAACATTGATACTATGCTAGCAAATATTTCTTTATATTGGTTTTCAGGGTGTATAGGTGCTTCTTTTTGGCCATACTTTGTTCGTCATAGATCTCCATATTGGCCGATTTCTAAGGATAAACCTATAGAGGTGCCAACTGGATATAGTGAATTCCCAAAAGAAATTTTTTCTCCACCTTTAAGTTTAGCTGAACAATATTATCATAATATCGTTTTTTGGCAGTCTCATAAGCATGGCGGTCATTTTGCTGCAATGGAAAATCCTTATGAGTTGGCTTCCGACATTAATAAATTTGTTAAAAAAATTATTTAAGATATTTATTTAATATTTTTAATGTAAGATTATAAATTGTTATAGCAAGGATATATGAAATGAGTTTAGAGTTTTTAACGGATGATCTCTTGATCAAAACTAATAATTTTGATGGACCTGTGATTGTTACAGGTGCAGGTGGGTGTATAGGTAGTTGGATTTTAACTATACTTTATAGATCTGGTATCCCTTGTGTAGGAATTGATTTGTCAGAAAAGAAGGATCGCCTTGAGTTAATTCTTGGTAATAAAACTTCTAAAATTAAATGGGAAGTTTGTGATATAACAAACCTAAAATCTCTAAAAAATATTGTGACTAGTTATAATGCATCTGCCATAATCCACTTAGCAGGTCTCCAAGTTCCTTTTTGTGCTGCTGATCCTGCATTAGGAGCTAGAGTAAATGTTGAAGGCACTATTAATATTCTTGAAACAGCTAAGCAAACCAACATTAAAAGGACTGTATATGCCTCTTCAGTAGCTGCACTTGGCATGCCTCCCAAAGGTCCATGGAAAGAAACACTTTATGGTGCTTATAAATTAGCTAATGAACACACCGCTTATGTTTATTGGCAAGATTGGCAGGTGCCCTCGATAGGGATTAGGCCAAATATAGTTTATGGTTTGGCAAGAGACCAAGGTATGAGTTCTAAAAATACTTTAGCTATACAAGCAGCTGTTCTCAATCAAAGCTATGAAATACCATTTAATGGTAAATATAGTTGGTTGTATGTTGGAGAAGCGGCTCAGGCATTTATAACTTCTGTTAGTAAAGATCTAACTGACGCTAATGTTTTCAACCTTAATGGAAGTTGTGAAACTATCGAAAATGGGTTAAACCTAATAAGACAAATAGATAAAAATACAAATTTAAGTTGTCTTAATCAACCTTTCCCTTTTCCACCAGATTTAGATGATGATCCATTAAGAAAACATATAGGTAATTATCCATCTGTATCTGTAAAAAAAGGAATAGAAGATACATATAAAGCGTTTCAACAACTTAAGTTAGAAGGAAGATGTCCTGCTCTGTCAGAGTAATTGTTTCTATCCAAAAAAGGACATTGAATACATGGCTATATTAAGCACACAAAAAAATAAAAATATTCCTACAACAACTTTCATATTTTATTTGTAGCATAGTATTTTTTATAAATAAAATTTTAGGTAATAAGATGAATGAAAAACTTCAAAAAATGGAAGAAAAAATAGCAATTCTTCAGAATGATTTATCTAGTATGAGCGATGAAATTTATAATCAACAAAAGGAAATTCAAGAGTTAAAATTACAAATCAAATTATTAAAATCTACCATACAAAATAACGACGATACAAATAAAAATAATTTTAGTATTTATAATGAAATTCCACCACATTATTAAGTTTCAACCTAAATTCTTGACTTGTTTAATTGTAAATATCAAATTAATTATATCTTTAAACAATAGGTTTAAATAATGGAAGATCCACAAGCTTTTTTATATTTAATTGTAGGCATAGTATGTTTGCTACTTTATAGAGTTTTAAAAAAAAGATGGAATATACGAAATAATGATAAGAAAAATTTGTTTAAACTCCTTTTCAAAAATATAGATAATAAAAAATAAAATTATATTAGAAGGAAATTATTATGAATAATAAGGAATATCTTCTAAATCTATTAAATTACAATAGTTGGGCTAATGATGAGTTTTTTAAAGTGATCATCAAGTTGTCATCTGAAGAAATAAATAAGCAACGAAAATCTTTCATGAACAGTATAAGAAATTCTCTTAACCACTTGTTGGTTATTGACAAAGTTTGGTTAACAAATATGAAAAAAGAAAAACATACCTTTGATAATTTACAGACTATTTTATATGAAAATATGGAACAATTATGGAAAGAAAAGAAAAAAGAAGAACAATTAATAAAAAACTATGTCGAAAATCTATCTGATAAAGAGTTTGAAGAAATTGTAGAGTGTGAGTTAATAGGTGGCAATAAAGTTTTAATATCTAGATCTATGATAATTACACATCTTGTTATGCATGGAGGTTATCATAGAGGAATTATTGCAGAGATGTTTGGTCAAATACCTTTGCCACCAATAGCTCAGGATATTACTACTTGGGAAAAATCAAAACTTAAATGATAATTTATGAAAGCATATGAGTATGAAAGCTGCTGAAATAATTTGGAATTCTTGGAAAAATGGTAAAAAGATTAATACTCTCCCAATTGAATTAACACCGCACAATAGAACTGAAGCTTATGAAATCCAAGAAACTCTTCAAGCACTCAGTAATTCTGAAATAACTGGTTGGAAGATTGCAGCAACTAGTTTAGACGGGCAAAGACATATTGGAGTAAATGGACCATTAGCTGGAAGAATTTTAAAGGATAAAACTTTTAAGCCAAACGATATAGCTGTTTTAGGTAATAACAAAATGGCTGTTGCTGAACCAGAGTTTGCTTTCAAAATTGCGAAAACTCTCGAACCTAAAAATTATTTATATAGTCCTGATGAGGTTATTAGTCTTGTTGAAGATCTTCATCTAGCAATAGAATTACCTGATTCACGTTTTGAAGATTTCTCTAAAGTTGGAGAGTTTAACTTGATTGCAGATAATGCATGCGCTCATCAGTTTGTGATTTCATCGCCTATTAAACATAATTGGCAAACTCTTGATTTTTCAAAGCATAAAGTCAGAATATTTAATGATAACAATCTTTCTCATGATGGTATCGGAGCAAATGTTTTGGGTGATCCAATAATTGCTCTTACGTGGCTGATAAATGAGTTATCTCAAAATAATATTACTCTCCATAAAGGTATGATAGTTTCTACTGGTACTTGTGCATTACCTTTGCCAATAGAGCAAGGTAACAAGATCACAGCAGACTTTGGTATATTGGGTTTAATAGATATCAATATAGAATGATAAAGTTAATATTAATAATTTTTATTATATTTATTATTTTGTATTTGTTCAGAAATTATTATTCTAGGATAATATTATTATCTAAAAAACTTTTTAGAAATCCGATCGTTAGATCATTAGCTCTAAGGGGTGTTTGGAGAGTATTAAGGTTACTTATTTTCAAAAGATGACTAATACAATATTTTTTTATAAAAAATTAAAAATTCTGGGTAAATATTTTCAACTATTTTTTTTACCCCTATTTTATTAGGATGAATCATATCACTTTGATTTAAATTTGGATTTAGGACTACATCCTTTAAAAAAAAGGGATATAAATTAGTTTGGTATTTTTGAGCTAATTCCTTATAAATTTTATTAAATTCGTTAACATAACTTGAACCAAGATTGTTTGGGGCTTTCATACCAATTAGCATAGTAGGCATTTTAATTTTTTTTAAATATATCAAAATATTTTCAAGATTTTTAAAAGTTATTTTAGGTTCAATACCTCTTAATGCATCATTTGCACCACTAGAAATCACAACCCCATCAAATTTTTCTTCTAATACCCATTTAAATCTATTATAAAGACCCGTTGAGGTTTCTCCAGAAACACCACTATTGATAAGGTTAATTTTAAGATTAGATTTATCCAATTTCTTTTGTAATTGATTAACAAAACCGTTTTCTTTTAATAATCCGTAACCTGCAATTAGACTATCACCTAATATTAATATTCTAACGCTTTTGGAATAGGAAGTTTGCATTAGAGTTAATAAAAAGAAAAAAATTGTAAAATTTAATTTTATTATATATTTCATAATAGTCAGATAGTAATTTCAGTAAAAAATTTTTCGCCTAAACGATATATTAAATTGTTAAATTATAAATGAGTATTATGAAACAAAATACTATAATTAAATTAGAAAATGTGCATGTAAATCTAAAAAGTAATGTTGAGACCATTAAGGCATTAAAAGGAATAAATCTAAATATTTTGGCTAATAGAAGTATTAGTATTATGGGACATAGTGGTGCTGGCAAATCAACATTAGCTATGACTATCGCTGGACTAGAAAGTGTTACAGAAGGTAAGGTGTTCTACAAAGGTAAGGCAATTCATGATTTGAAAGAAGATGAATTAGCTGATTATAGATCAAAAAATGTAGGGATTATATTCCAATCTTTTAATTTATTACCTTCTATGACAGCCTTAGAAAATGTAAACTTACCTTTAGAGATTTCTAGAGATTTTATAGATGATAAAAAGAGTATCAAATTACTAGAAACTGTTGGTCTGAAAAATAGGGTTAGTCATTACCCTCATGAATTATCTGGAGGAGAGCAACAAAGAGTTGCTATTGCAAGATCCTTAATTTCATCTCCAGAAATTCTAATTGCAGATGAGCCAACTGGAAATTTAGATAAAAAAAATAGTAAAGAAGTTATTGAACTTATTTTTCAACTTCAAAAAAATCATAAATCAACTTTAATATTAGTTACTCATGATAAATCTTTGGCTGATTTGTGTGATGAAACTATTACTCTTGATAATGGCTTAATTATATAAAATGTTAGTCCTGAAAAAACTATTTTTAGAAAATAATTTTTTTTTAAAATTATCAATTAAGGAATTAAGAGGTTCTTTTAACGAATTTAAAATAGTAATAACTTCAATTTTTATTGGAGTTTTTATTATTACTGCCGTTGGGAGTTTATCTCAAAATCTAAAATATCAAATTGATAATAAAAGATCCGAACTTCTTGGTGGTACATACGAGCTATCAACTACTTATCAAGAATTTCCAAGAGACGTTAAAAATTGGTTAGAACAAAATGGTAAAGTTTCTCAGATTGTAGAAATGCGTACAATGCTATCCTCGCTAAAAAGCTTACCTTACAAACGTCGTATAGTAGAATTAAAAGCAGTTGATGAAAATTGGCCCTTAATAGGTGAGATAAGAATTAAAAGTGAAAAAAAAACTTCATCTAGCATAAAAATAAATGAAAATATTGATAAAATATTCATTGATGAAGGACTTAAAAAACAACTAAATATTTCTATCGGTGACATAGTAAAGTTAGGAAATATTAAAGTTAAAGTAGAAGGAATAATTATAAAAGAACCAGATAGAATGTTTTCTTTTGCAACATTTGGTTCCAGAGTGCTTGTATCCTCTCAAACTTTAAAAAATACAGGTTTGATGGTCCCTGGCTCTCTCGTGAAATATAAATTAAAATTTATCCCAAACGATAAAAGATTAGAGTTATCTTTTTTAAATAAGTTAATAGAGGGAACGAATGTATCTTTAAAAAACATTCAAAATAGTACTAATAATTTTAATACTTTTATAGAAAGAACAACATTATTTATATCTCTAGTTGGCCTCATAACTTTATTGATTTCTGGTGTTGGAATTTCGAATGGAGTAAAGGGATATTTAATAAAGAAGATAAAGAATATAGCTATTTTAAAATCTTTAGGAGCAAAAAACACTCAAGTTTTCAAAATTTATCTTTTCCAAATGCTATTTATTTTTTTAATGGGGATAATACCTGCATTAATTTTTGGAATATCCATTCCTTTTTTATTTTCTTCTCTAATAGGAGATAAACTATTTTCTTCTTTCCAAGCTAAAATTTTTATGGAACCTATTTTTATAAGTTGTTCATTCGGTTTTGTAGTATGTTTACTATTTACAATCATTCCTTTATCTAAAACTTATGAAATTAAACCGATACACTTAATAAGAATATCTCGAGATAAAATTTATAATGAATATTCTAATAAAATAAAAATATTTATAATTTTTTTAATTTGTTGTTTATGTTTTTTAACTATTAATTTAACTAGTGATATAAAGTTAGCTTTTTATATATTTGTTTCTCTATTTATTTCCTTAATTATGTTAACACTGTCTACTAATTTATTTTTTATGATTTTAAAAAAAATCAGTTTTAAAGTTGGCACAATAAAAGAAACTATTAGGAAGTCTATTGTCGATAGAAATACATTTTCAAAATCTATAGTAATTTCATTTAGTATAGGATTGTCGCTTTTGATTACATTAAATATCGTTCAGGAAAGTTTAGATAGGAAAATTTATAATACTATTAATCAAGAAGCTCCAGATCATTTTTTTATAGACATTCAACCAAGTCAAATTGAAGATATAAAAAAAATAGCTATTAATTCAATTGGTACTAATAATCTCAATGCTCAGCCAATGCTACGAGGACGCATTACCAAATTAAATAATGTAAATGTTGAAAATTTAAAAGTTGATAAAGAAGTACAATGGGTTCTTAGAAGAGATAGGGCATTTACCTGGGGAAATACAAAGCCAAAAAATAATAAATTGATTAGTGGTGAGTGGTGGAGCTCAGACTATAATGGTCCGCTTCTAGTTTCTATTGGTGATAAAATCGCTAAAGGATTAAATTTGAAGATTGGAGATAAAATTGAATTTAATATTTTAGGAAGAAATTTTGTAGCTAAAATTCATAACACAAGAGAAATTATATGGGAAAATATGGGTATAAATTTTATATTTTTCTTAAGTGACAGTAAAATAAAAAATGCACCTCACACTTGGATTGCAACGAGTAAAAATCAAAACAAAGTTATGAGTGCGGATTTTGTAGAAAAAGTTGTATCTAAATTTTCAAACATTTCATCCATATCAGTAGAAGAAAGTTATAAAGCTATTAGATCTTTATTAAAATTTCTAATTATTATTATCAATACAATTGCTTTTGTTACTCTAATATCAGGTATAATAGTTTTGAATAGTATTTTAGATGTAAGTAAAAAAGATAAATTATATGAGGTGGCAGTCTTCAAAATTCTTGGTGCTAATCCAAAAAAAATTATTTCTTTGTGGTTTTGTGAGTATATGACTATAGGGTTTATATCTTCATTAATTTCTATTTTAATAGGTTGTTCAGTGAGTTATATTTTACTTAATTATTTATTTAATATTGAATTTTATCTGAACTATATAACTTTAATTTTGTTCTCTCTAATTTTACCTATTTTTATTACAATTTTTAGCCTGTTAAAAATGTTAAATTTATTTTATTCTAAGCCGCTTAAAGTGCTTAGAGCGCATTATTGATTTTTACTTTATTCAATTACTCTAGATATATTTTTAAAGCTTTACTAGAAAGAGGATTAAATGCAGTTTAAAAAATTAGGAAACTCTGATCTTGAAGTTTCATCATATTGTCTTGGTACAATGACATTTGGCGAGGCAACTTCAGAAAAAGATGGGCATGAGCAAATTGATATATCCATAGATGCAGGCATTAATTTTTTTGATACTGCTGAAATGTATCCAACATGTCCTTTAAAAGCTGAAACAACTGGTGATACAGAAACGATTTTTGGTAATTGGATTGACAATAATAGATCTAAAAGATCCGAAATAGTATTGGCTACAAAGATATCAGGCATTGGTTACAATGCTGTTAGAAATGGAGAAGGAATAAATGGACGCTCAATAAAAATAGCAATTGAAGGAAGTTTAGAGAGACTTAAAACTGATTATGTAGACTTATATCAATTACATTGGCCGAATAGAGGATCATATCATTTTAGGCAAAATTGGAATTATAATCCTACAAATCAAGATACTAAAAAAACTAAAGAAAATATTATAGAAGTTTTAGAAACTCTATCAGAAATTCATAAAGAAGGAAAAATAAGATATATTGGATTGTCTAATGAGACATGTTGGGGAACGATGCAATTTATTAATTATTTAAAAGATTTTCCAAATCTTAAATTAGTGTCTACCCAAAATGAATATAGTTTACTTTGTAGATTATATGATCTTGATTTGGCAGAAATGTCACATCACGAAAAAATTAGTTTATTAGCTTATTCGCCTTTGGCAGGTGGCTTCTTAACTGGCAAATACTTGGATGGAAAGGTTCCAAAAAATTCAAGACTTTCGAGAGTGTCAAGTTTGTTTGGAAGAATAAATGATAATTCAACAATAGCTGTTAGAGAATACGTATCTCTTGCAAGAAAATTTAATATTGAACCAGTTCATATGGCTCTTGCATTCTGTAACCAACGTTCATTTATGGGATCTGTGATTTTTGGAGCAACTGAAAAATTACAATTAACTAAAATAATAAATGGTTTAGATATTGTTTTGTCAGATGAATTGATAACAGAAATTAATAAGCTATATAAAAAATTTCCAATAACTTTCTAATAGTTTTTTAAAATTTTGTTGAACTTATCTAACTTAAGGTTTTCCCAATTTCTTCAAATACTTCAAACATTAATTCTTCAGTCTTGATGTTTATAGGGTCTGCAGCAGAGGACATTCTTATAATAGTTAATTCTTTATTTGGATTTATCCAAATATTTTGTCCATGTATTCCTATTCCACAAAACTCATTATCATTAAAGCCTGTTTGGTACCATTTTGATCTATAGTTACCATTTGGAAACCTTTCTAAATTATCTTGATTAAGGTAGCATTTGTTATTTTTGTGACTTTGAATATCTTCTATCCACGAAGATGGGATTATTTCATCATTATTCTTTTTACCGTAGCAACGAACTAACTCAGAAATTATCAATAAATCGTATGGAGATATGCTTATTCCTCCAGCTGCCCTTGAAGCTCCCCATTTATCAACTGTAACGTATGATTGATGAATAGTACCAGCTGGTTCAAATAATAATTCAGACATAATTTTAGAATATTTTTTTCCAGAAGCTCGTTCTATTATCCAACCTAATAAATCACTATGAGGTGAACAGTAGTGATATTTTCTTCCATGTTCTAAATCTGATGTTGGTAATTTTGAAAGAAAATCATGTAAACCTAAAAAATTTAATTCTGTAGTTTGTTTAGGAATATCCCAGCCTGTTGAAGCTCTGTAATCTTTAAATATTTGTTCATTACCAGTATAATCTTCAACAAATCTTGAGGCAATATTCATATCCAAGACATTTCTTACTGTGGCGTGTTCGTATGCACTTCCTTTGGTTTCTTCAATTATTGTAGAAACGGGACTGTCTAGATTTATAACTTTTTTACTTACTAGTATGCCGACTAATAAAGAGGTTATAGACTTTGAGAGTGAAAAGATAATATGAGGGGTATTTTCTTTTGTAAAATTATCAAAGAATTCATATTTAAGTACTCCTTTATGCATAACTAAAAAAGCATCTGTGTCACATTTTTTTAAAATACTTAGTAGATTTGATTTCATTCCCTTGTGATTTATAATTAGAGCATTTAGGTCAACTAAGTTTTTGTTAAAATCAATTTTTTTGTTTCTACTTTCTGAGATAATAGCTGTTGGTATTAAGTCCCTTACATTTGAAAAAGACCATTTGCAATGAGGATATTTCCTCCAGTTTTCTAAAGAAACTTGATATTTTTGAGGTGGAGGGCTTCCTTGCATTATTTTATTAACTTCATAGTCTCGCATATTATACCTCACATATAAAAAAGGAAAAACTAAACGTAATATAATTGACAAAATATTATTTTAACAATACCCACTTATTAATTTAAATTGATAGAGTAAAAAATGCAATTAAACTTAAATGATATTATAAATGTCCATAAAAAAATATCTGACAATGTAAAATGGACAGAGACTAGTTTTTCAAATTCTATTTCAGAAAAGCTAGGCGTAGATATTTATTTTAAATTTGAGAATAGACAATTTACTGGTGCTTTTAAAGTTAGAGGGTCATACGCAAAGCTACTTTCTTTTTCTGAATCCGAAAAAAGGTCTGGGGTAGTTGCTATGTCTGCAGGTAATCATGCTCAAGGTTTAGCTTTTATATCAAAAAAAATGAATATTAAATCCAATATTGTTATGCCTGAAGGTACACCTTTTACAAAAATAAGAAGAACTAAAAATTTTGGCGGAAACGTTATAATTAAAGGATCAAATTTAGATGCCTCTTATAACCATGTTCAGAGACTTATTGAAGATAAAGGTTTCATAGAAGTTCATCCTTATAATGATATAAATGTTATATCAGGACAAGGAACTATATCTTATGAAATGTTATCAGATTGCAATGAAATTGATACATTACTTATACCAGTTGGTGGTGGCGGTTTGATAGCAGGTTGTGCATTGGCAGCAAAATCAATGAATAAAAATATTAAAGTTATTGGTGTCGAGTCTGATTTGTATCCATCCCTTACAAATAAAATGTTTAATAAAAATATGAAGTGCAAGGGTTCTACACTTGCAGAAGGTATAGCTGTGTCCGAAGTAGGTAATACTCCATTTTCAATTATTAAAGAGCTAGTTGATGATGTTATAACAGTAACCGATAAATCAATAGAAAGAGCAATTGCAATGCTAGCTGAGCACGAAAAAACTGTAGTAGAAGGTGCTGGTGCAGTTGGATTAGCTGCAATACTACAAAACAATCAAGTATTCATTGGAAAAAAAATAGGTATAGTAATTTGTGGTGGCAATATTGACTCTAAAGTTTTGTCTTCAATTTTAATGAGAGACTTAGTTAGGTCTGGGCAAGTTACCACTCTTACTATCACAATGCCTGATAAGCCAGGTCAACTTCAAATCATATCCAAAATTTGTGCTAATAATGGTGCCAATGTACTTCAAGTTGAGCATAGTAGATTTGCAATGGACTTGTCTGCTAGTTTAGCAAAATTAAACATTACAGTAGAAACTCAAAATACTGACCATTTAAATAAAATTATAAATGAAATTGAAAGACATGAATTGCCTGTAAATATTGAAGGTTTGATATAGATTTTAATTAACTTTTTTTAATCTAAAACTGACTATTTCATTTGAAGAACCAATTCTTAATCTTGGTCCCCAACAACCAGATCCCGATGAAACATAAAGATTAGAAAAGTTATTTTTATACAAACCATAAATATATTTAAATTTCAACTTTACTACAAAGTTAAAAGGAAATATTTGTCCATTATGGGTATGTCCTGATAGCATTAAATCAATTTTATCCTTTAAACTATCCCATATGTCAGGCTTGTGAGATATAACTATGTTAAATAATTTATCTTTTTTTAAATTATTTACATATGAAATTTTATTAATCGGTAATTCTAAATCGTCAATTCCAATCAAATTTATTTTACCAATTTTTTGATTTTTGTTTTTTAATACTTGAATATTATATTTTGTTAGTTCTTTAATTTTATCTTTATAACCTCTCAAATAATATTCATGGTTACCATTAACAAAATATATTTTCTTTTTAATAAGATTAAATAATTTTAAGTTTTCTAATTTAAATGAACTTGAATCAATTAAATCGCCTCCAATTAAAATAAAATCATATTTAATATTTTCGATACTTTTAAATATTTTTTGAATATGTTTTGGGCTATTTGTCCCTAAATGAGCGTCACTAAAAAAAATGATGTTATAATCTTTATCTATTTTGGAAGTGTCTATAGTTATATTTCTAATTGATATGCTTTTTGCTTTGAATATCCCGTATAACGTTATGATTATGATTAAAATTAGTGAACTTATACCGATTGAAGTTTCTTCGAAGTATCCAAAATAGTTTATTGTAATACTTACAATAACTACGATAAAGCTAATGAAACCAATCCCTAAACCTTCATATACAAAAAGTTTAAGTGGTTTGAAGGTTGTATATGATTTTAAATAATAAATAATTAACAAATAGAAAAAAATTGTGTTTATAACTGAAATTATTAAAGAAGTTTCTTCTTTGAATATATATTTGTTCAAAATTTCAAAAGGAAATATATAAAGAAAATAAGTAACAATTATTAGAGTTATTAAGAAAATATACTTAGATATAACGTTTTTCATATTAAGATATTTTTAATTTAGCAAATGTAGAAAGAGCTTTTGCTCTAGAAATTTTAATATCTACAATAGGTTTTGGATACGTTTCTCCGAGTTTAATATTAGATTCTTTTAGAACCTCGTTAGGAGCATCCCATGGATTAAATAAAAATTTATTTGGAAGCATGCTAATTTCTGGAATATATCTTCTTGTATAATCTCCATTAGGGTCAAATCTCAAGCCTTGTGTTATAGGATTAAAAATCCTAAAATATGGGGCAGCATCTGCACCACAGCCTGCAATCCACTGCCAACCAGCACTATTACTTGCTAAATCAGCATCTACCAGACAATCCCAAAACCATTTTTCCCCCTCATGCCAATGTAACAAAAGGTTTTTTACTAAGAATGACCCAACTATCATTCTTAACCTATTATGCATATAGCCGGTTGACCAAAGTTCTCTCATTCCAGCATCTATTATTGGGTATCCTGTTAGTCCTGATTTCCATGCTTTCAGAAATAATGAATTATTGTCCCAAGAAAAGTTATCGAATTTCTTCTGTAAATTTTTCCTTGGCAAATCTGGAAAATAAAAAAGAAGATAATAAGAAAACTCGCGCCATCCCATTTCTGACAAAAATGTATCAGTATCTTCAAAATTATTTATCTCCAAATGTTGTAAGTTCGAAATTTTATGCCAAATTGTGTTAGGTGAAATCTCTCCCCAATGTAAATGGGGCGAAAGTCTAGATACATTTTTTTTATTTGGAAAATTCCGACCTTCTTTATATCCATTTAGTTCAAAACTAATAAATTCTTCTAATCTTTGTTCAGCTGCTTTTTCGCCAACATTCCATTTTTTTATTATTTTATTTTTCCAATTATGAGTTGGCAATAAATTTAAACTTTCAATATCTAAGCTTTTAATTTTTTGAAATTCATAATATTGAATTTTTTGAGGAGCCTTTGTTGGAATTCGAGGTCCTACGGCATTTAAACATCCCCTTCTATAATAAGGAGTAAAAACACGATAAGGTGTTCCATCATTTTTTAAAACCTCCCAAGGTTCCCACAAAAGTGATCCATTAAAGCTATTTGTTTCAATCCCCTTCAAATTTAAGGTTTCTTTAATTTTTTTATCCCTTTGAATAGACCATGGTTCATAAACTCTATTCCAAAATACTTTATTGATTTTCTCTGTTTCACAAATTTCTGAGATGATTTTAAGTGGGTCAGCATTAAAAAAATGAAGTTTGTTTTTAAATTGCTTATTTAATTTTTCTAATGAATGGTGCAACCAAATCCTGCTAGCGCTGCCTAATTTATGTTCACCTGAATTGATATCATCTAATATGTAAATAGGGACTATGGCACCGTTATTGACTGCTGCTTTTAGAGCAGGATTATCATGTAATCTAAGATCTTGTCTTATCCAGTAAATGCTTACGTTTTTATCCAATTTTATCTCTTTTACTAAATTTATAAATTACCCAGTCTGAAAATTACTAAATTAAATATAATAAATACAATTTGAAAGTTTATGCTTGTTTGATGGTATCTTAAATCATAACTTGTTATTATGGAAATTGTAAATGTCATATAAAAAACCCTATGAAGGTTTAAAAGTTATAGATTTTTCTCAGGGCGTTGCTGGTCCATATTGTGGGATGCTATTAGCTCAACAGGGTGCAGAGGTTATTAAAGTTGAACCAATGGATGGAGATTGGGCTAGAAACTTAGGCCAAGAATATGGAGAACATTCAGCATTTTCTGTTGCAGCAAATCTAGGAAAAAAAAGTATTGTTATTGACTTAAAAAATCAAAAAAGCTTACAAATCATAGATAAAATAATTAAGGATGTTGATGTTTTCATAGAAGGCTTTAGGCCTGGGGTGATTGACAAATTAGGCTTAGGATATGAGAGACTAAAAAAAAATAACCCAAAATTAATTTATTTATCAATTTCTGGTTTTGGTCAGAAAGGTCCTATGAGCAAAAAACCTGCAATGGATCCTGTTATCCAAGCTTTTACAGGTTTCATGTCTGAAAATAAAGGTCCTGATGATATCCCCCACAGAACACCAGTAATAATGTTTGATATGGCCACAGCCTTGTACGCTATGCAAATTATTTCTGCAACCATATTTGCTAGAATAAGTGAAAAATTTGGAAAAAAAATAGAAATAAGTTTAATGGAGTCAGCTGCAGCCTTTCAATCTATTAGATTAATGAGTGGCTATATGGAAGGACCATATAAGCATGCATCTTCACCTTCAGGAACTTTCAAGACCAAAGATGGTTGGATACAATTAATAGTTGTTAAAAACCATGAGTTTAATAAGTTTTGTGATGCAGTAGGTTGGAACAAGTTTAAGGATGATCCACGTTTTTCTTCTAATACAAAAAGGAGAGAGCATGAAAATTTTTTAACTAAAGAAGTGCAGAAACTATTTGTTAACAAACCAACGGATTATTGGAAAAATTTACTTGACCAATACCAAGTCCAAAACGAAAAAGTACAATCATATAAAGAGCTTGTCGAAAGCAATCAAAGTAAAGAACTTAATTTGATATCTTGGTTAGATCAACCAACGACTGGAAAATTATGGCCAATACCAAACATACCAGGACTTTCTAAATTAATTGAGAACGATAGCAACAGCTCAGCTCCAAGTTTGGGACAACACACCAAAGAAATATTACTCAGTCAAGGTTACACTAACGAAGAAATATTAAATTTAAAGATACAAAAAATTATAGCTTAATCTATAAAATCCCAGTAATTGTAAAAAGTAAAGGAATGAATATTAATATAGCTAATATTACTTCCCCTTTTAAATTTTCTGTAAATGTATACTGATCTTTACTCATATTTATTCCTCCTAAATAAACCATATTAATTTTTAAATAGAATTCAAGTATTTTTAATCCTATAAATAAGAATATTTGGAATAAAGGAAATTATTTTGACTTTTATTTTTGGAATAATATTAGCTGCACTAGTATTTTTTTTCTTTGACTACATTCAGGCTTTTCTTGTTTCTACAGGCCTCAGAGATCAGTTGGTAATATGGTTGCAGTCTTGGTAATAATTATAAGTGATTTTTAGAGATACGTTTTTTATATTTGAATTAAAAAGACGATAAACATATTATAAAATTTTAAATTATCGGAAATTGAAATGAGTAATAATTTTGACTACATAATAGTAGGGGCAGGTTCTTCTGGCTGTGTTTTGGCTAATAGACTTAGTGCTAATCCTAAAAATTCTGTTTGCTTGCTTGAAGCTGGACCTCCAGACTGGAACCCTTTCATTCATATACCGGCTGGTTTTATCAAAACATTAACTAACCCAAGTGTTAACTGGCTTTTTAAATCTGAGCCTAGTTGGGGTACAGCAGGGAGAGTTATTGATATTCCAAGAGGTAAAACACTTGGTGGATCAAGCTCTATTAATGGAATGGTTTTTAATAGAGGGCAAAATTTGGATTTTGATGTTTGGGCACAAAAAGGAAATAAAGGTTGGAGCTACTCTGATTTATTACCATATTTTAAGAGATATGAAAATCGTATTGGAGAATATGATGAAAAATATAGGGGTGGCCTTGGAGAGTTGCCAATAACCGATTTAGAGTATCGTGACCCTCTTTGTGAAGCCTTTATAAAAGGTGCAATAGAAGAAGGAATACCTCTTAATAAGGATTATAATGGAGAAACCCAAGAAGGTGTTTCGTACGTGCAAAGAACAACAAAAGGAAGATTCAGGGTAAGTGCAGCCAGAGCTTTTTTAAATCCAGTAAAAAATAGAAAAAATTTAAAAATCATTACTAACGCATTTGTTACAAAAGTTATAGTTGATAATAAAACTGCTACAGGAATAGAGTATTTTAAGGGTGGGAGATCTGGAAAAAAAATTACTTTAATTGCTAATAAAGAGGTTATTCTATCTTCAGGCGTTATTAAATCTCCTCATATTCTTCATCTTTCAGGAATTGGACCAGCTAAACATTTAAATGATTTAGGGATAAAAGTAGTGCATGATTTAAAGGGTGTTGGAATGAATCTAAGAGATCATTTTGCTCCTCGAATGACAGCAAGAGTTAAAAATATTCAAACTATAAATGAAAGAGCAAGGGGACTTAGATTATTAAAAGAAATTGGGAAATATTTCCTAGGCAAACAATCAATTGTCAACTTAAGCCCAACTTTAGTTTATTGTTTTTGGCATTCAGATGAAGCTGTAAGAAATCATGATTTACAAATGACATTTACCCCAGCTTCCTACAAAGAGGGTGTACAATCTACACTTGACACTGAACCAGGATTTACAGTAGCAGCGTGGCAACAAAGACCTGAGTCACTTGGATGGGTAAAAATTAAAAGTGATGATCCTTTTGTCGCCCCAGAAATTCAACCCAACTACCTTGATGCTGAAGAAGATAAAAAGGTGGTTGTTGCTGGTTTGAAATTATCAAGAAGGTTAATGCATTCAAAAGCTTTATCAAAATATTTTGATTATGAAGTTTATCCTGGTTTAGACTATCAATCTGATGATGAACTTTTACAAATAGCCAGAGAAAGGGGTACTACTACATATCATCAAATGGGGACATGCAGAATGGGTCCTAAGAGTGACCCTACAGCAGTAGTTGATAATAATTTAAAAGTTTATGGTATCCAGAATTTAAGAGTTATTGACGCTTCAATCATGCCAACTATGTTATCAGCTAATTTACATTCAGGTGCAACTTTGATAGGTGAAAAGGGCTCATCTCTTGTTTTAGGAGAGGAACCTATGGAAAAAGCAAATTTAAATTATTAATTAAGTAAAACAAGAAACAAATGAGGTACATAAATTGTCAGAACTAGGAGATTATAATCCCCCCAATAAATGGGTGTGGGATAAAGAAAATGGTGGGAAGTTTGCTAACATTAATAGACCTATTTCAGGCTCTACCCATCAAAAAGAATTACCGTTAGGTAAACATCCTTTCCAATTATATTCTCAAGGTACTCCGAATGGAATAAAAATAACTATTATGCTTGAGGAATTATTAGAGTTGGGCATAAAAGACGCTGAGTATGACGCATGGTTAATTAGAATTGGGAAAGGAGAACAGTTTAGTTCAGGATTTGTAGAAATAAATCCAAATTCCAAAATTCCAAGTCTGATAGATAATTCTGGAAACAAATCAATTAAAGTATTTGAATCAGGTTCTATTTTAATTTATTTAGCTGATAAATTTCAAAATTTTATCCCAAAATCTTTTGATGATAGAACAGAATGCCTTAATTGGCTGTTTTGGCAAATGGCTAGTGCCCCATATCTTGGTGGTGGATTTGGTCATTTTTATGCATATGCCCCCAAAAAATTTGAATATCCAATTGACCGTTTTTCTATGGAAGTTAAAAGACAACTAGATGTTTTGGATAAACTTCTATCAGATAAAACTTACATTTGTAACGAAGAGTATACAATTGCCGACATTGCAATCTGGTCATGGTATGGAGCTTTGGTTTTAGGGAGATTATATGGAGCAGAAGAGTTTTTAGATGTTAAATCATATAAAAACGTCGTTAAGTGGGCAAATTTAATTAATGAAAGACCTGCTGTTAAACGAGGAAGAATAGTCAATAAAATATCAGGAAATTTAGATGAGCAACTCCATGAAAGGCATGATTCTAGCGATTTTAATGAAAAAACAGAAGATAAATTAGTGAAATAATTTTTATAATTTTTCTATTCCTAGTCCAGCTATATATCTTCTATGCCATGTAGGACTAATTGTTATCTGATTAATACATACATGTTTTGGCATTTGAGACAGAAAAGCTATTGTTTCACCTAGATCATCAGGCTGAAGCATTTTATTTTTTTGATCCAAAGTAAGTTTTTTAGGTCTTTTTTCTAAAATTGGCGTTGCAACCTCTCCAGGGCATAATGCGCATGCTCTAATACCAACATTACAATATTTCATGTTAATTGTTTCAGTCATTGCATTTAGTGCATGTTTTGAAGATGTATATGAAACACCTGACAATAGACTTACATGGTTTCCTGACCATGATGATACGTTTATAATTAGTCCATCCATTTTTTTTTTCATAATGGGTATAACTGACCTGCAGCAATAAAATAAACCGTTAATATTAGTTTGAATCACTTCATCCCAATCATTTTCATCAATTATGTCCCAGTCTCTATTCTCAATATTCATACCCGCACAATTTACTAAAATATCTATACTTTTAAATTCTCTTTCTATTTCTAGAGTAACTTCTTTAACCGATGATTTTTTTGTTATATCACATATTTTTATAAAGTTTTCATTGGTACATTTTAATGAAGTTTCTTTTAAGTTTTTGAGATTTCTTCCAGAAAGAATAACTTTCATTCCCATTTCTGAAAGCTTTATTGCTGCATTTTGACCAATGCCAGAACCTGCGCCTGTTACCCAAGCTATTTTGTTTTTTAAATTTCTTTTCATAAAAAACCTTTTCTATTTTGAGTGTTAAATAATAAAAAACTATTGAGCAGTAAGACCGCCATCTACAACCAAACTTGATCCAGTCATAAAACTTGAGTTGTCAGAAGACAAAAATAATATTGTGTTTGCTACTTCTTGAGATGTACCTAGACGACCTAATGGAGTTTGCGTAATTCCTGTTAAGTGAGATTCTTTTAAAGACATATTAGGGTTTTGGTTTATTCTTGCTTCTGCAACTTGTTTTCCCATATCTGTTTCAATTATTCCTGGGTGAACTTGATTAATTCTAATAGGATATTTTTTCTTACCAAAATATATTGCCATTGACTTAGTAAATGTCGTTATTCCTCCCTTTGTCATAGAATATAATGGATCTAATTGTGAGCCAACTAAACCTGCAACAGAACTTAAGTTGACTATGGAACTTCCAAATTCAGATTTTTCACCAGCTTTTTTTAAAAAGGGCATTAGATGTTTAGTTCCTAAAAAGACCCCGGTCAAATTAATGGATATCAATTTTTGGTATTCTGAAATTGTAACATCTGTTATTTCTTTACCCAACCATACTCCGGCGTTATTGATTAAAATATCAACGGTTTTATTATTCTTCTCAAGAGAATTAGAAAAGTTAATCCACTCGTCCTCTTTAGCTACATTTATCTCAACAAAGCTCGCTTCATTACCATGGCAAGAAACCTCCTTTATTGTTTTTAAACCTTCTTTTTTGTTTGTGTCTAAGATAAAAATATTAGCTCCAGCCTGAGCTAAAGCTAAACAAACACTTTTACCAATTCCTTTTGAACCTCCGGTGACAATTGCATTTTTTCCGCTTAAAATTCTCAAATTTAATTTCCTTTATATTTAGCTTTGTATCATAATTCTATATAAATAACGTTCTTCTTGCATATCATAATCACCATTTGCTTTATGCATCAAAATTCTGTTATCCCAAATAACAAAGTCACCATCTTTCCATATATGTCTGTATTCATTCTTAGGTTTAGATACGTAATGCATTAACTCATCAAGTAACGTTATAGTTTCTTTGGTAGAAAGTCCGATTATTTTTTCTATTCGAATGGGGTTTATATAAAGGCAAATTTTTTTATTTTCTGGATGAACTTTTATAAGTGGATGAATTACTTCAGTTTGATTTTTTATTTCTTTAGTTAAGGACATTAACTTTCTTTTGCTTAGTGAACTTTGATACACATGAAGTGCCTCTAAACTTTTGATCTTATTTTTTAAATTTAAAGGTAATTCATTATAAACTAAATGCATATTAACAAATTGGGTATCCCCACCAATAGATGGCAGTAATTTAGCATGAAGAATTGTTGCCTTCGGTGGCCTTAAGTCATTACTATGATCTGTATGGTAGCCTTCACCTGGAATGTAAGGTTTACCATCTTCAAACTTATCCTTATTAGAAATATAATGGACTAAATTGTTTTCTTTCAGAGCAAATTTTTTGTTATGCTGATTAAATATTTTTCCAAAAATTTTGGCACTATTGTAAAATTCATTTGGGTTTAAATTTTGGTTTCTAATGACCAAAACTGAATATTTAGAAAAAGTTTGATTAAGTTCTCTTATAATTGTCTTGTCGGGAATAGATTTAAGATCAATATCTAAAATTTCTGCGCCAGTATGCTCTGATAATGGTTTTAAAGTAAAATGCATAATTTAATAAAAAAGCTCCAATGTAAAATGATATTATTATAATCTTAAAGTAGCAATTAAATTTACAACATACATATTTTTAATTAGCATAATCATTATTATTTAATTTAGAGGTTTTATAATGAATGTTGTTAGTAAAATAAATGAAACTCCACAAAATAGAGCTATATTTAATAGTCCTGACAATGTTTTTAATTGGTCTTGGCCTAAAGTACCTAGGCATAAATTTCTTAAAGAAAAAAATGAAGCTTATGATTTTGGTAAAAAAAGCTTGTTAATACCACTTGATATTGCTCATATTTTGAACACACCCTATCCTGCAACAATTCCTTCTATTTTAGCTAGATATATAAGATTAAAAAAAGATAGTGCTCTTAGTCATGAATTTATTGCTTCAGGAGAAATTTATTATGTATTAGAAGGTCGTGGTGAAACTAAAAATAATGATGTAGTTATTAATTGGTCTAAAGGTGACGTTTTTTGTCTTCCTGGAGGAAATATTACTTATCATTCATCATTATCAGAAGACTCAATATTATTTTGTGTAACTAACGAGCCAATTTTGTCTTTTGAAAAGCTTATGCCCAAAAATAAAGATAATAATTCTTTAAAACCAACTCACTGGACCAATGAAAAAATTCAATCTCATCTAAATGAAATATACAACAGACCTAAAACTAAAGAAACTGCAGGTGTAGCTATTCAATTTTCTACTCCTGACACTTTACCTAGCAGAAATACTATACCTATGATTAATACTGCTTTAAATACACTTGAATCTGGAGGTGATCAAAGAGCACATAGACATAATGGTGCAGCGCTTACTCTTGCAATACAAGCTGAAAGTATTTATTCAAATATTGAGAATGAAAAATTTGACTGGGAAGAAGGTGCTGTTTTAATTACACCTGGTACTGAATTGCACTCCCATCATAATAGAGGTTCAAAAAGAATGATGAGTTTTGTTGTACAAGATGAAGGTTTGCATTTTTATCTTAGAACAACAGGTTTTAGTTGGACTTAATAATTTTAATAAGAGGTAGAGAATGAATAACTTTAAGTTAGAAGTTTTTACTGATTACGTATGTCCATGGTGCTATTTGGGAGATGCTAGAGTTAAAAAGTTAAAAAAAGCTTATGAAATAGATATTAAATTAATCCATTTTCCACTACATCCAGATACCCCAGTTGAAGGAAGAAAGTTATTAGACCTTTTTAGATCAACACAGGATGATATTGATAAAAAAAATCAAAACATGAGTGCTTTGATGAAAAATGAGGGGCTTCCTTTTAATGATAGGGTTTATACTTTTAATAGTAGGTTAGCTCAAGAAATTGGTGTATGGGCTGAAAAATTAGATCATAACACTTCTATACACGATAATTTTTTCGAAGCTTATTTTGTACATGGTTTGAATATTGGATTAGAAAATGTAATTTTAGAAATTGTTGACAAATCTGGCCTTGATAGGGATGAAGCTAAAAAAATTATTCAAAACCGTTTATTTTCAGACGAAATAGATCAACATTGGAAGAAATCAAGAAACTATGGTGTAACAGGGGTTCCGACATACGTTTATAATAATCAAAGTATAGTAGGTGCACAACCATTAGAAAATCTCTCTGAATTTTTAGATTATTTTAATGTCCCAAAGAAATAATTTATTCTTCTTAAACATGAAGATATTATAAAATGGTTAAAAAAAAGATATTATTTATCCATCATTCTCCATCTATAAATACAAGAAAATTATCAAAATGTGTTGAAAATAAAATTTATAATTTAAATCTAAAAATTAATTTAAAGTCTTTAGCACCACTTAATGCTAATATAAATTCTTTTGATTCAGTAAATGGAGTGATAATTGGTACCACTGAAAATTTTGGATATATGGCAGGGTTAACTAAAGACTTCTTTGACAGAAATTATGATTCACTTAGACAAACAAAACAAGGTCTTCCTGTTTTTTATTATGTAAGGGCTGGCCAAGATGGAGAAGGTAGCAGATTGGCTATAAATAAAATATTAAAGGGTATGGGATGGAGACAGGTTTTGCCTCCAATAATTTTAAAAGGTCCTTGGAAAAATACATTTTTTGGCAATTTAGAAGATAAAGTTTCAAATTTTGCTCATGGAATTGAATTAGG
>CAKZQZ010000090.1 GCA_937142855.1 uncultured Alphaproteobacteria bacterium
AGTGACTGTCAGAATGTTATTAAATCATCAACAAAAATCAAAGGTATTAGTAAAGTTTTATCTTGTGATAATGAAATATACAAAAACCCACTAGCAGAGAATATATCAACTTTAATTAAGTCTATTGCAGCAGATTATTCTCATATTTTATTTTCAAATACAGCTAATGGCAAAAATATTGCTCCTAGGCTTGCGGCTCTCCTCGATGTAATGATTATACCTGATATAATTGAAATTATTGATGAGGATACATTTAAAAGACCTATATATGCTGGAAACGCCATTGCCACATGTAAAAGTAAAGACTCTTGTAAAGTTATTACTGTAAGAACAACAGCTTTTGAAAAAGTAGACATAAGTGATCAAGAAGTTGATGTTACAAATATTGAACCATCATTAAATTCTGAGTTATCAAAGTATATTAGCTCAGAACTTTCAAAAAGCGAACGCCCTGAACTAACAGCTGCTGATATTGTTGTTTCTGGTGGAAGAGGCCTGGGATCAAGTGAAAATTTTAAAGTTCTTGAAAAGCTAGCAGACAAGCTTGGGGCGGCAATGGGAGCAAGCAGAGCTGCTGTCGACGCCGGATATGTTCCAAATGACTGGCAGGTTGGACAAACTGGGAAAGTGGTTGCGCCCAACTTATATATTGCAGCAGGTATTTCTGGAGCTATTCAACATTTAGCCGGAATGAAAGATAGTAAAGTTATAGTAGCAATTAACAAGGATGAAGAAGCGCCTATTTTTACTGTTTCTGATTATGGGCTATCTGATGATTTATTTAAAGCAGTTCCAGAAATGGAAAAGCTAATTGAATAAATTTTTTATTTCACTGACAATCAAATCATCTCCCCATTTCATTATACCTTCATGAATGGATATAACTTGGCCTTGACTATCAACTAAAATAGTTGTTGGAATACCCCTTAGCTTTAATGATTTGTAAACAAGCATTTTTTTATCAAAGTAATGCGTTAAATTAGATGCACCGTTTTTTGATAAAAAACTAATCTGTTCTTCTATATTTTTTTGGTCTATTGAGATAGTTAAAACATCTATATTATATTTTTTGATTTTAGACTTAAGCAATCCTAAGTCTGGAAGCTCTTTTTTACATGGAACACACCAAGTAGCCCAAAAATTTATCACATAACTTTTTTTTCTAAAATTTTCATTAAACTTTAAAATTATAGGTTTTCCATTACCATCCAAAACATTTTTCTTCGGGAAAATTATAGGTTTATCAAGTTTTTTGAAATTTTCAGTGGCATTGGAGTGGGTGGTAAAAATTATTAAAGAAAATAATAATAATATTTTTTTGTATAAATTTGATGTATGCATGTTAAAAATTGGATTAAGTTTAATAATAGATTGTTGCCTAATATAGATAAAAAAATGGAAAATGATAGCTCGGAAAAAAAAATTAATAATATATGGGGCGGAAGGTTCTCTTCCTCAACTGATGGAATAATGGAAGAATTTAATTCCTCTATCCAGTTTGATAAAATTTTATATTTAGAAGACATAGAAGGATCTCTAGCTCATTCTGAAATGCTATCCAAACAAAAAATAATTTCTAATAAAGATTTTGAACTTATTAAAACCGGCCTGAATCAAATAAAAGACGAAATATCTAAAAATGAATTTACTTTCTCTATGAAATTAGAGGATATTCATATGAATATTGAAAATAGGCTTGTTGAGATTATTGGTGATCCTGGAAAAAAACTACACACTGCTAGATCAAGAAATGACCAAGTTGCAACAGATATAAAGTTATGGCTTCGTAAAGAAATTGACGAGATTGATTTGAACCTTCTTAGCCTTCAAAAATCATTAATAGAAAAAGCAGAAATGTACTATGATTTATTAATGCCAGGATATACTCATCTTCAAGTAGCACAACCAATAACGTTTGGTCATCATTTATTATCATATGTTGAAATGTTAGGAAGAGATAGAGGACGTTTAGCTGACTGCAGAAAAAGGTTGAATGAATCACCTCTTGGGTCTGCGGCGTTAGCAGGAACTAGCTATCCTATTGATAGAGATTTCGTAGCGAGAAAATTGAAATTTGATAAACCAACTGACAACTCAATGGATGCTGTATCAGACAGAGATTTTGCAATTGAATTTATGTCAGCTTCTTCTTTAATTGCCATTCATTTGTCAAGATTAGCTGAAGAGTTAGTTATTTGGTCGTCTGATAGGTTCAATTTTATTAAACTACCAGAAAGTTTTACTACTGGCTCAAGTATAATGCCTCAAAAAAGAAACCCAGATGCAGCAGAATTGATACGAGCTAAACCAGGACGAATATTTGGAAATCTTTTTAGTCTAATGACAGTACTAAAAGGCCTTCCAATGACATATGGGAAAGATATGCAAGAAGATAAAGAACCAATATTTGATACCGTTAAAACAATTAAACTTTGTTTGATTATTATGACTGGAATGGTTAAGAAATTAGAACCAATTCCTCATAAAATGATGGAAGCTTTACAAAATGGATTTCCAACAGCTACTGATTTAGCAGATTACCTAGTAACTAATTTAGCTATTCCTTTTAGAGATGCACATCATTTTACCGGGAAAGTTGTTTTATTAGCCGAAAGCAAAAGTTGTTCTCTTGAAAATTTAACCTTAGAAGATATTAGAACAGTAATACCAAATGCTGATAACAATATATTAAATGTATTAAAAATAGAAAATTCCGTTTCTAAAAGAACGTCTTATGGTGGCACAGCCCCCAAAAATGTTTTAATGGCAATTAAAAAAGCTAAGTTGAAATTTCTAGGGAACAAAAAATGAAGTTTAAAATAATAGTTTTAATTATATTATTTTTCTCAGTAACTTTAAGTAGTTGTGGAAGAAAAGCGGAACCACTAAAGCCCTCCGAAATAATCGAAAAAAAATAGTTTTGATTATGTATCCTTTAGGTTTTTATAGAGATAAAAATGGTGAGTTAAGCGTTCAGAATATAAAAGTATCTGAACTAGCTAAAAAATACGGAACACCTTTATATATTTATGACTCTGAAATAATGAAAGAACGTTATGATATATTTTTTGATACTGTAAAAGAAGTAAAAGGGAGTATTCATTATGCAGTTAAAGCCAATGATTCCATTAATGTAATTAAATTTTTTTCTAAATTGGGTTGTGGTGCTGATATAGTTTCCATAGGTGAGTTTGAAAAATGTATTGCAGCTGGCGTGCCTGCAAATAAAATAATTTTTTCTGGTGTAGGTAAAGCAAAAAACGAGATTGAAATTGCTTTAAGAAATAATATTTTACAATTTAACATCGAATCCGAAGAAGAGCTATATGATATCCATTATATTGCTTCAAAAATTAAAAAAAAGGCTAATATATGTTTGAGAGTTAATCCAGATATAGCACCAAGAACACATAAAAAAATATCAACAGGTGAAAAAGAAACTAAATTTGGTATAGATTTCCAAAACGTTAAAGAAATTTATAAAAAATTACACGAACTTGACTATATAAGTCCTGTTGGATTAGGAGTTCACATAGGTTCACAAATATTTGATTTTAATTTTTTTAATAAGGCATATTTTAATTTAAAAGTTTTAGCGGATGATCTACGAAAAAGCGGTTTTATGGTCCCATCTCTAGATCTAGGAGGAGGAATAGGTGTTGATTACAAAGATGATATAGAGCCTAATTTTATTGAATATAAAAGAATTCTTTCTAACTTGTTTTTAAAATCTGATTATAAACTTAGCTTTGAACCAGGAAGGAGTCTCATTGCTCAAGCTGGTATCTTGGTAACAAAAGTAATTAGGAATAAAAAAACTAAAGATAAAAATTTTATAATTGTTGATGCAGCTATGAATAACTTAATAAGGCCTACCTTGTATGACGCATATCATAAGATCGAGCATGTAGAAAAAAGTGAAAGTCCAAAAGTAACAGCAGATATTGTAGGCCCTATTTGTGAAACTGGAGATTATCTTGCGTTAGAAAGAAATCTTAATTATATCGATAACAATAAATTTTTAGCAATTAAGACAACTGGAGCATACTCTTCTGTAATGAGTTCTAACTATAATTCACGAGCTGATGCTGTTGAGGTAATGATTGTAAATAATAAAGATCATCAGATTAAAAAAATAGACACAATTAAAGATATTATTGCAAAAGAAAAACTAATTGATTTTGACTAAAAATTTATTAATTCTTTTAATAATCTAACTTTTACACTGATATTTTCATTGTTTGACTTAAACTGAACACTATCTTGAAATTTTATCATAGAATTTGGCTTAATGATTTTAGGGCCAAGAACTAAAATTTTTTCTAAAATTATTTTTCTATCTTCTCTTACAGCTAAAATTTTAATTCTTGGAACTAATATTGGTCTTTTTGAGTCGTTAGTAATCATACCAGAAAATTTAATTTCTCTATCTTTAGAAGTAGCAACAAAGTCTTTTAAATTTAAATAATTCAGTTCTACTAATATTGGAGATTTAATTTTTAATGAAATCAGATTTATTTGTTTAGAGTAAAAATCAGCATATTTAGGAAAATAAAAGTAAGTATAAGCTAAAATAAGAGGTCGAAAGAATATGACCATAGCAGTAAGCATAATTAAAGAGATAACAAAATATAAAAAATATACCTTTCTAAACCTACTTTTTTTATTAGGTTTAGAAACTGGTTTATCATTGGGTTTTAATTTGGAGGCAGATAACTCTGAAGCTATTTCAACAACTGTTTTATTTTTTTGTTCCAAAGCAGAGCTTTTTTGCAATGACATTGTTTTTGTTTTTTTTTCTACTACTGACTTTATAGATGCTAAATCTTGTTTTACTTTTAGAGATTGATCATTAGATTTATGATTTTTCGTTTCAATAATATCATTATCAAAGTCTTTTTTACCTTCCTTAGAAACATTCCACTTTTGATTACAAACACTACATTTAAGCCATTTAACATTTGTAGAAAGTAATCCTTCATCAATTTCAAAAACTGTTCCACAAGATTTACATGTCTGTAGCATTTTTTATTTCTCGATAAATAGATAAGAATTAATAATTACAGTATACTAAGAGATATTTTTTTGCCAACATGATTAAAATTTAATTATGATAATTTTTATATGGTATTAACTTTTAAAAAGACTTTTTTCACCACGGTATTAACGTTACTTGTTAGCTATTTTTTTCTTGAGTTATTTAATTTTAAAGAAAAAATTATGACAATCCAAAAAAACCAAGTGAGTATAACCTCACAAATTGTTATTCTTACTGGTGGAACAAATAGAATAAAAAAAGGTTTTGAAATAATTAATAAATTTGATGAAAAATCAAAAAAGAATATTAAAATACTAGTTAGTGGAACAGGAAAAGGATTTACAAAATTAAGTTTACAGAAAAAATTAAATTCTAATTTTTACTTAGAGCTAATAGAATGCTGTGTAGAACTCGACGGCGTCTCTAAAGATACTTATTCTAATGCTAATGAAACTTCAAAGTGGGTAAATAAAAATAATATAAAAGAAATTTTGCTTATAACTAGTAACTATCATATGCCAAGATCAATTTTAGAATTTAATAATATAATGCCAAATTTAAAAATTTTACCTTATCCCATCAAACCTGAACAACATAAAATAAATGAATGGCTCAAATCTTTTGAGACATTTTCATTGGTTTTTATTGAATACTGTAAATATATTGTTTCAAATATAAGAGTTAAAACTTTATAAGTTTAATAAATTTTTATAGTTGACCGGCATCTATTATTTTTTTTCTGATGTTTCTAGTCCTAGAGAAAAAAGATTCTAATTTTTTTCCATCCTTTTTTCTTATTGCTTTTTGTAAATCAGATAGATCTTCATTAAACCTTTGCAACATTTCAAGAACTGCTTCACTGTTATTAAGGAAAATATCTCGCCACATAATAGGATTTGAAGATGCAATACGAGTAAAATCTCTAAAACCAGATGCAGAGTACTTAATAACATCATTTTTTAGATCTGTTTCCAAATCAGATGCTGTTCCAACAATTGTATAAGCAATTAAGTGAGGCAAATGAGAAGTTATTGCTAATATTCTATCATGGTATTCAATACTTACTCTTTCAACTTTTGAACCTAATTTAGTAAAAAAATTAGATAATTTATCTGAATTCTCTGTTTCCATCTCTGAAACTAATAGCCAGTATCTATTTTCAAATAAAGAACTAAAACCCGCGTTAGGACCAGAATATTCAGTGCCAGCAATTGGATGTGAGGGAATAAAAAAAACATTTTCTGGCAAATAAGTGTTTACATCTTTTATAACTGAAGCTTTTGTGGAACCAGTATCCGTGATTAATGTATTTGATTTTAAATGAGGGGATATTGACCTTGCAACAGTTTCCATCGCACCTACTGGTATTGCAAGGATAACTAATTCTGCATCTTTCACTGCCTCAGAAATATTGTCACATACAAAAGTGGCTATACCCATTTCTGAAACTATATTTCTATGGTCAGACTCAATATCATAGGCAAAAGTAATAATTTCTTTATCTAATTTTTTTTTAATAGCATGTAAGATAGAGGTTCCTATTAAACCCAAACCTAAAATTGAAATTTTCTTAAAACTAGAATTCATGACTGTTTTCTAAAAAACTTTTTAATTCTCTAATTAAAACTATATTTTCTTTTTCATTTCCAATAGATATTCTTAAATGGTTTGGAAGACCATAAACTTTCATTCCTCTAACCAATATACCCCTATCAGCTAAAAATTTTTCAGCGTTTGTCGCATTATGATTTTTTGTTTCAGGAAATTTAACTAATAAAAAATTAGTTATAGATGTTTGAAAATCTAGCCTTAATAATCGGAATTCATTTTTAAGCCATTGCATCCATTTTTTATTATGTTGAAAAGATTTTTCTTGAAACTTTATATCTTGGATTGCAGCAGTCCCTGCTAACATTGCAGCTATATTTACACTAAATGGACCACGTACTTTCATAAGAGTATTTAAAATATATTCAGAACAATAACCCCAGCCCAACCTTAAAGACGCTAAACCATGTAATTTTGAGAATGTTCTTAACATTATAACATTATTAAATTTATCAACTAACTCACTTCCATCAATGTATAAATCATTATTAATGTACTCAGAGTAAGCCGCATCATAAACTAATATTACATTCGAAGGTATTGAATTATAAAGCCTAAATACTTCTTTTTTGGGAATATAAGTGCCTGTAGGATTATTAGCATTAGCTAAAAAAATTATTTTAGTTTTTTTATTAATTTTTGCTAAAATATTATCAACGCTAACTGTAAAATCAATATCTTTTGCAACTACAGGTTTAGCCCCTGTAATAGAGATAGCTTGAGGAAATTGTAGAAACCCATACTCAGTATGAATGGCTTCATCTTCAGGTTCTAAAAAAGCTTGAGCTATTATAGATATAAGTTCATCTGATCCGTTCCCCAAAATAATATTATTTTTATTTAGTGAATATCTATCTGCTATGGCATTAATTAGATCTTCGCTAACTTGTGGAGGATATCTGTTTAAATTATTTGAAAACTCATTAAGAACTCTAACTGCCTCTAAGGATGTGCCTAGAGCGCTCTCATTTGCTGACAATCTAATTAAATTTTTTTTAATTGTCTTACCAAAGTTTGGTTTATAAGTTTCTAATTTTTCTACACTTGCTTTAGCTGAAGGAGAAGTCATCCATTATCCTTTATCGTATCATCTTTAAGCTTTATAATATTATACTCTTTTTGGTTGGGACTTTTAAAAAGCGGAACTTTTGCTATAATCAGAAAATTAACTTTAACATCTGCATGTAATTTTAGCTTAGCAATGCTTGCGCTATCAATAAAACCAATTTCTATATCTTTCTTACTTAAAGCAGCAAGCAAGCTAATGACGCTTAAAAAGTAAGTGGTTTTAAAATAGTTGCCAAAATGCGATAGATAGGCCGATTTAATTTCATCATCATTGCCCGCAACACCAATCTTGATAGCTTTTTGCATAGATAAATTAGAAGAAATTATTTGGCGCCATACTTTTTCAACCAGAAATTTATCTAAACCCAAACTTACTAACTTTTTAATCAGTTCTTCTTCTCTATTAGGATCAAAGGGGAAAGCACCTTCTTTAGCATTCATAATTTTTGAAGCTAAAGATTGTCTTTCTTTTATCAATTGACACAACTTAGTATCAATCTCATCAATTTGAGATCTTAGTGTATCTAGTTCTAAATTATTCATTTTAGTCCTTTTATCATTTACACATATATATATAATTTAAAAAATAAATAAACTTTTTGATTATACATCTATCAAATTATTTTAGCTTAATGTGAATGTTTCACTAAAATTAAGAGTTTTAAAGGGAAAAAATGATTAGTATAAATATAATTAAAGCATTCTCAGACAATTATATCTACTTACTCAGAAATGAATCGAAAAATATTACCAGTGTGATTGATCCTGGAGAATCAGAGCCTGTATTAAAATATTTAAATGAAAAAGGTTGGCATTTAGATGAAATAATTAATACTCATCATCATAATGATCACATAGGTGGTAATTCTAAACTCCAAGAAATATTTAATTCAAAATTAATAGCTCCTCTATATGATAAACATAGAATAAATAATGTAGATATTTATATATCAGATAACGATATAATTGAGATTGCAGGAGTTAAAACAAAAGTAATTCATACACCAGGTCATACGCTTGGACACGTATGCCTTTATTTAGAAGAAGAAAAGTGCCTTTTTTCTGGAGACACTTTATTTTATCTTGGTTGTGGTCGCGTTTTTGAGGGTTCAATGGAGCAAATGTGGTTAAGTTTACTAAAATTAAGAGATTTACCTGATGAAACATTGGTTTATTGTGGACATGAATATACTTTATCGAATGCTAAGTTTTCTTCATATATTGATCCAAAAAATGAATCATTGAAAATTGCAATTCAAAAAATTATTGAAAAAAGTGATAGAAAAATACCAACTATCCCTTTTGAGTTAGGAAAAGAAAAATTTATTAATCCATTCTTGAGAGCTGATGAGAAAGATTTTACTAATTCTATTGGCTTAGGATCAAATGTTCCTGCAGAGTGCTTTTCTATAATTCGCAAACAAAAGGATAACTTTTAGATATCTGATAACTCATAGGCTACTTCAGCGTCTGGGAAGATAGTAGGTTTTGAAATTTTTACAGTAGCACCTATTACAAAATCTTTTTTGATTAAATTACTGTGTATTTTTTCTACTAGAATTTCAAGCAATTGAAAATGTTGACTTTGAACTATATTTTTAATTTCATTTCTAAATTGACTATAATCTTGAGTTTCCATTAAATCGTCAGCCTTAGGTTCGGAACTGTTAGTCAGCAATATATCTAAGTTTATAATAATTTTCTGTTTATTTTTTCTTTCATTTTCATAAACACCAATTGAAGCCATCATTTCAAAGTTATGTATAAATATTTTTCGTTTTCTATTTACCATGATTTTTTCCTAATTATAATCCAACATCTCTTCTTGGTGGAGCAAGGTGTGCCCCACCATCAAGAAGAATAACGTGACCAGTCATAGATTTAGACTTTATAAGCAGTTGAACTGCGTCCAGTATTTCTTCTGTAGTAGATGATGATTTTAATAAATTATTTTTATGTGATTTTTTAAATTGTTTTTCGTCTTGTCCTGGAGCAGATAAAGTAATACCTGGAGCTATCCCATTTACCCTTAAACAGGCAGAGTAAGACAATGCCGACATTTTTGTTAAACCATACATTGCCTGTTTTGACAATGTATATGAATAATAATCAGGATTTAATCCAAAGATTTTTGCATCTAAAATATTTATAACAAAGCCCTGTTTATTTTTTCTCTCTTTTTTCATTTTTAAAGTAAAATTAGCTAAAGCTTTTGTTAATATTGTGGGGGCCATAAAATTAACTGACATATGATCATTAAGATTTTTAATATCAAAATTGGTACCACTATCATAATTAAAATACCCTGCATTATTAATAAGTCCTGACCAAGTTGATTTGCTGTTTTCTAAATTATAAATTAATTTTTCAACATCTGAGTTCTTCGTCAAGTCAGCCTGAAATAATGTTACATTACCTCCGATTTTTGTTAAATCATTAGCTGTTTCTTCCGCTAACTGTTTTGATTTATTATAATGAATTGCAACTGACCAACCAAATTTGACCAAGTCAGTAGCTATAACTTTTCCTAGCCTTTTGGCTGAAGCAGTCACTAAAATTGTTTTATTTTTGTTTTTCAAAGCTTAATTTCCTTTTTAAAACTTTATATGAAGTGTCTCTGATTAACGTTATATAATTTTGAAAGTCTTTATTCTGTAGAGATTTTCTAAGTCCTATTTTTTGCCAAGATAGATCTCTGCTGTTTTTTGGCGGAACAAATTTTTTGATTACTGATATTGGGGCAATTCCTGTTACTAACACTTCATCGCTTAATAAAGCAGCTTCTTCAACGGAATGAGTAACCATAATAACAGTCATTGATTTTTTTTTAATTAAAGAAACTAATTCAGTTGATATTATTTCTCTACTCAAATTATCTAAAGCAGCGAATGGCTCATCTAAAAGTAATAATCTCGGTTGAAATAAAATGGCTCTAGCAATTACTGTCCTCTGTACAAGGCCTCCAGATAATTGATATGGATAATGTTCTGCAAAACCATCTAATCCAATGTCTTGGATTAATTTATCTACACAATTTTTTTTTTTATTTAAATTACCTAAGTGTATATTTTGAAAAACATTTAACCAAGGCATTAAAGACATATTTTGCTGAACTAAAGTTACATGCTTAATTAAATCTGTCGTGCTTTTATTTTCAAATTTAATTTGACCACTTTCACATTCATTAAGGCCAGAAATTAATTTCAACAAGGATGTTTTACCTGAACCAGAAGGACCAATTATGCTTGTAAATTTTCCTTTCTTAATTACGTAATTAAAGTTTTTAAGAATTGTTTGAGTGATGAACCTCTTTTTATATGAAAAATTAATATTTTCTAGAATCAAATCATCTGCTTCTTTTATTAACATTTTTTAAGGGCTCTCTACAATATAGTCAGGAATGATGTTTGTTTTTTTTATCATTTCTCCAATATTTGACTTTCTTAACAAGCCATGTTTTGTCATTAAAATAGATTTTAAACCAAAACTATTTGCACCTAAAATATCAGTATGAAGAGTGTCTCCTACCATTCCTATTCGGGATAAGGGTACATGTCTACCTGATAACTCATTTATTCTACTAAGAGCAATTTCAAATATTGTAGGAAATGGTTTACCAAGCCAAAATGGAAGATGTACACCATTTTTGATTAGAAGAGACATATAATATGCAGGTTCAATACTAAATTTTTTCTCATGTGGTGCTACTAGATCAGGATTAGCAACAAATAAAGGTCTAGGATAGTCTTTTAGAGAGTTCAAGAGTATTTCTTGCCATACAGGATCCCAGTGAAGAGTGCCCAGCAAAACAAATGATTTCATTTGATCGAACATTGAGTAATCTTGTTCTAACTCTACACAATCTATATTTGGTATTTTAAAAGGGTTTCCGATATTACCTATTACACCCAAAGGGCCTTCAGGCTTATTGAAAGACAAAAAAATTTCAGTTGCATCTCTACTTGAAATAATTTCATCATCTGAAAACTCCAAACCCAAAGAAGATAATTGATCCCTCTTTTTAAATGAATTATTACTAGCTCCATTAGTAACTACTAATAATGTAACTCCTTTATTTCTTGCTTTATTTAATGTTGAAATAATTCCAGGCACCAATTCTGAACCGACATTAAGTACTCCAAATGCGTCTAATAGTAATGCGTCAAAATGATCTAAAATATTTTCTAGTTTTGGAGCTATTGTTGTTTGCTCGCCTAAGGCTTGATAGGGTGGGAAAAAGCCCCGCATTGCCTCATAAATATTAATTACAGCTTCTGCATCTATGTTCTTAACTGAGGGTATTTTGAAATTATCTTCAAATTTAAACTTTTCTAGTATAAAATCTGAACTCACAAAAAAGTTACCCATGATAATTTTTCCTAAAATTTAATCTTAAATCAGAGTTTTAAAATGCAAAAAAAAGTTTTAATTATTGGATCAGGGATAGCAGGTATTTCTTCATCTTTAAAGTTAAAAACTTATGGTATAGATTCTGTTTTAGTTGATAAAGGCCGTTTTTTAGGAGGTAGGATTAGTTCAAGAGAAGTAAAAAATATAGATAATATTGATTATTTTTTTCATGGTGCACAATTTTTTACTGCTAAGAGTGATAATTTCAAAAAAATTATAGAGCAAGGTATCAAAAATAATTTTATAGAGGAATTTGGAAGATTTAACCCTCCAAGATATAGGGGGTATAAATCTATGAGAAATTTTTTATCAAATTTAACGTTTAATTTAAATATTAAACAAAATAATACGATTATTGATCTAAAACCAAATAAAAAACAAATCACTGCTCTAAATGAGAAAACAAAAACATGGCAAAGTTTTGATGGTGTAATATCAACTATTCCATCTCCTCAAAATTATGATTTAATGGAAAATTTTCCTAAATTAAGAAAAACCCTTGTTACATCTTCATATGATTCATGTATAGCTTTTATGTTTTCTATCAACAAAAGGCCAGAAAATTTTCCGATTTATTTTGATTTGTATAAAAAAAGAGGCATTTTAAGTTGGATGGCTTCAGGAAGTAATTTAAATTTATGGACAGCCCATACCAAAGGATCATATGCAAATAAAAATTTAAATCAAAACAAAAACCAACTTCAAAATGAAATTTTCTCTGCAATCCAAAAAGTATTTTCTAAATGGGAAAACTCAATAGAAGTTTATTTTCATAGCTTGCATATTTGGAAATACGCTAAAGTTAAAAAGATATCGAGTGGTCTTCAAATTGATCCAGATTTTCCTGTTGCTTTAGCAGGTGACTTTATGGAAGGTTCCAATATTGAGTCAGCCTTTATTTCTGGTGAAAAAGCTGCCAATTTAATATTTAATAGACTTAACCAGGTTTCTTAATTACTGTAAGTTATTTAAATATTTTAAGTGACTTTTGATGATAACCATAAAAAATTCAGTTCAAGAATTAGTCAATCTTGCTAAAACGAATATTAATAATGTAGAAGTTAAAGATGCTCTAAAACTTCATTCAAATAAGAATTATTTATTTATTGATATCAGAGATATAAGAGAAATACAGAAATCTGGGCGTATTTTGGGAGCAAAGCATGTTCCTAGAGGTATGTTAGAGTTCTGGATTGATCCAAATAGCCCTTACCACAAAGATTTTTTTAATGATGATTTAAACTTTATTTTTTATTGTGCGTCTGACTGGAGATCAGCTTTAGCCACTGAAGCTGCAAATAAAATTGGTCTTTTAAATACCTCTCATTTAGTAGGTGGTTTTAATAAATGGTTAGAATTTAATGGTCCAATCGAAGAACCAAAATAACATTTTATTACATATATTCCTAAGATAAAGAGAAATAAACATTTATAATTTAGTACCATTAATTTTTGTTATTCTTTGGTCATCTGCCTTCATAACAAGCAAAATAATAGTAGATAATGCATCCCCTTTCTTTTCTCTTTCTTTCAGATTTGGTCTAGTTACTATCTTATTTTTTATCTTTTTTTTAATTTTTTCTAATAGAAAAAAAATTACTATTAGAAGTTTTTTAGATGCATCAATTAGCGGTCTACTCTTTCATGGCTTTTATTTAGGAGGAGTATTTTTTGCTTTATCGAAAGGTATTTCTGCGAGTTTAATAGCTCTAATAGTCTCGTTAACGCCTATTTTAACGTCAATATTGGCTAAAATTTATTTAAATGAAATGTTTTCTAAAATGCAATGGATTGGTACCTTATTAGGATTTACTGGTGCTGTTATTATTATTTTTTCTGATCTGAAAGAAGGTTTGAGCTTAATTGCTTTTTTTGCAGGATTAATAGGATTAATCTCTTCTTCTATAGGCATGATATGGCAAAAAAAAATTAGCTCTGATTTATCACTTTCAGGCAATAATTTTATTCAAGCCTTAAGCGCTTCTATTTTTCACTTAATACTTGCACTTTTATTTGAGAATTACTTTATGAACTTTACTGATGAATTTATATTTGCAATGTCTTGGCAAATTATTGCTATTTCATTAGGAGCTTTTTTAATTTTAATGTGGCTTTTAAAAAACAAACAAGCAAATCAAACTTCTTCATTGTATTTTCTAATCCCACCTTTTTCAGCGATAATGGCATACTTTGTATTAAATGAGCAAATTTCATATTTAGATATAACAGGTCTTTTAATTACAAGTATTGGTGTTTTCTTTGTTATTCAATTTAAGCATAAGACATTTTAGATAAATAATATTGTTTTTATTTTTACTTTTGTTAGTATTAACTAATCAGAGCCTTTTTATGTGAGAGAGCTATATAGCCACCGAAGGAGCAACCACCCCGGAATCTCTCAGGTCACTGGAACATAAAAAGTTGATAATCTGGAGAGTGATGATTTTATCATCCACCGAAGGGGTAAGCCAATTATTTTGGTCAATCTCTCAGGTTCCATGACAGATGGGGTTTTGCAATTTTGCAAATACTTATTAATGGAGCCTATGATGAAAAATCTCGCAGTAATTGGCGCTGGAATAACTGGAATTACAACAGCATATCAACTTAAAGAAAGAGGCTATGATGTTTGTGTTTTTGATAAAAACCGTTACGCCGCAATGGAAACAAGTTTTGCAAATGGTGGGCAACTCTCAGCATGTAATGCTGAGGTGTGGACTAGTTGGTCTACAATCAGTAAAGGTATATTATGGATGCTTAAAAAGGATGCCCCCCTTTTGTTCAATCCAAAACTAAATTTTCACAAAATTAGCTGGTTACTTAGTTTTATAAGGAACATCCCTAATCACAAGCAGAATACAATTTTAACTGCACGTATGGCAATTGCAAGTAGAGAAGAGTTTAAAAGAATTCTCAATCAAGAAGATATAAAATTGGATCTTGAAGAAAAAGGTATTCTTCATTTGTGTAATAATCATAAATCTTTAAAACACGGTAGAATAATAAATAAATGGTTAATGGAGGCAGGATTACATCGTAAAGAGGTGTCTATAGAGGAAATGTTAAAAATTGAACCAACATTGAATTTAAAAAACTTTGTAGGAGGTTTTTATACACAAAGTGATATGTCTGGGGATATACATAAATTCACAAAATTGCTTGCAGAAGCTTCTGAAAAAAAAGGTGTCAAATTTAATTATGAAACGGAAGTCATTAATATTAAGCACAACAGTAAACAACAAATTATTTCTTTTAAAAATTCAATTGGAGTAAATGAGGCTAAATTTGATGGAGTGGTTATTTGTGCTGGGGTTGCTAGCAAGTTCCTAGCTGGAAAACTTGGTGATAAAGTAAACATTTATCCTGTAAAGGGTTATTCTATAACGGTGTTACTAGACGATCAAGATAGTATAGAGAGTGCACCTTATGTGTCTTTATTAGATGACGAAGCTAAGATAGTTTCAAGTAGATTAGGTGAAAATAGGTTTAGAGTTGCTGGCACAGCAGAGTTCAATGGTTACAACAAAGATATTAGAGCAGATAGAATAAACCCTTTAGTAAAGTGGTGTAATGAATTGTTTCCTAGAGTGTCTACAGAGCATGCTATTCCATGGGCAGGTTTACGGCCTATGACACCAAGTATGGTTCCTAAAGTCGGTAGCGGGAAGCTGCCTGGAGTTTTTTATAATACAGGTCATGGGCATCTTGGTTGGACTTTGAGCGCTTTTACATCCAAACAAATATCAGATCATATAGTACGAAAAGATAATGCTTTATAACTAAATCTATATATCAAGATTACTAACTTTAAGGGCGTTGTCTTGAATAAAAGCTCTTCTATGTTCTACCGTTTCTCCCATTAAAGTAGAAAAAGTTTCTTCTGCGTCACCCTCATTTTCCACCTTTACTTGAAGTAAATATCTTGCATTAGGGTCAAGAGTTGTCTCCCATAGTTGCACGGGATTCATTTCTCCTAAACCTTTATACCTATTAACCTGAGACCCCTTTTTACCTAAAGCTGTTATTTTTTCAGCTAAATCAATAGGTCCGTACAACTCAAATTTTTCTGAGTTAATACTAAAGATACAATTTTTTAAAAAATGAGAATGAAGAAAATCTTTCATATTATTAAGAGATTTAAGATCATCAGAAATTAAATCTTCTCTAGAGATTACAAAAGTCTCCTTCACACCTCTATTTATACTAAATATTTCAAGTTTTCTTTTTGTATTATCATCTTCAAAAACGTATTGAGCGTTCCACTCCTTTGATCCATTTGCAGATATTCTATTTAATCTATCAATGATAGTAGGAATACAATTTTCATTTTCAAATAAATTTAGATTCAATAAGCCTAAGATTGATAACTGAGAAATAACTTCTGGGAAACCCAGTTTTCTTGCTATATTCTCGATTAATCGTTTTGCTTTTATTGATGTTTGTACGGATAACCTCAGATCTTCTCCATAAATGGTCTCATTATCACCTACTGACAACGTTACATCTTTGATACCTGATTTTATTAAATACTCATCTAAGGCTATTTGATCTTTTAAATAAACTTCAGATTGTCCATGTTTTGCCCTAAATAAAGGCGGTTGGGCAATGTATAAATAACCTGCATCAACTAAAGGTCTCATATGCCTAAAGAAAAAAGTTAATAGTAAGGTTCTAATATGACTTCCATCTACATCTGCATCAGTCATAATTATTATTTTATGATACCTTGCTTTTTCTAAGTTCATTTCTGAGTTGCCAACGCCAGCACCAATAGCTGTAATGAGAGTGCCTATTTCAGCTGATGAAAGCATTTTGTCTACCCTAGCTCGTTCAACATTTAAAATTTTTCCTCTTAAAGGAAGAATAGCTTGATTAGATCTGTCTCTACCCTGTTTTGCTGACCCTCCTGCAGAATCTCCTTCAACTAAAAAAATCTCTGACTTAGCTGGGTCCTTTTCCTGACAGTCAGCTAACTTTCCAGGAAGGCTGGCGATATCCATTACGCCTTTTCGTCTTGTTAATTCTCTAGCTCTTTTTGCTGCCTCACGAGCACTTGCAGCTTCATAAGCTTTAGCTATTATTTTTTTTGCTTCTGCTGGATGCTCATCAAACCACTGATTGAGGGACTCAGATACTAGATGCTCTACAACTGGCCGGACCTCACTGGAAACTAATTTATCCTTTGTTTGGCTAGAAAATTTTGGATCTGGAATTTTTAAGGATAAAACGGTGGTTAAACCTTCTCGGCAATCTTCACCAGATAGTTGTATTTTTTCTTTCTTAGCCACCCCAGAATTTACTGCGTAACCATTAATAACTCTTGTTAAAGCCGCTCTAAATCCAGCAAGGTGTGTTCCTCCATCCCTTTGAGGAATATTATTTGTAAAACAAAGTGTTGTCTCATGATAACCATCTGTCCATTCCATAGAAATATCAACTGTAATACCATCTTTTTCGTGTGTTGTAGCAATAACGTCATGTATCGCTGACCTAGATCTATTTAAATATTCAATATATGCTTTCAGGCCACCTTCGAAAAAAAATGATACCTTTTTTTCTTCTATTTCTCTTAAATCGATTAAATCTATATGAACGCCACTATTTAAAAAAGCTAACTCTCTAATTCTGTGTTCTAATGTTGTATAATCAAAGTCACATTTTGTGAACGTATCCTTACTTGGTTTAAAATTTATTTCCGTTCCAGTTTTATTTTTTCCTTCTCCTACAACACTTAATCTGTCTAAAGCTACTCCATTTTCAAAAGTAATTTCATAAATTTTATTATTTCTAAAAATCTTTAAGCTTAAATTTTCAGATAATGCATTAACTACAGAAATACCAACACCATGAAGGCCACCTGATACTTTATAGGAATTATTATCAAATTTACCGCCTGCGTGCAGCTGAGTCATAATAACTTCAGCAGCAGATACTCCTTCTTCTGGATGAATGTCAACTGGAATACCTCTTCCATTATCACTTATTGTTACAGATCCGTTTTTCAATAATTTAACTTGTATAAGATCACAATGGCCAGCAAGAGATTCATCAATTGAATTATCTAATACTTCATAGACCATATGATGCAAACCTGAGCCATCATCAGTATCCCCTATATACATTCCAGGTCTTTTTCTAACTGCATCCAAACCTTTTAAAACTTTTATAGAGTCAGCATCATAATCTTCATTTAATTTTTCTATTTCTTTTTCTGACATTTAAATTTCTCCATGGCGAAAATCATATTTGGCGTTAGTAGATTCCATAATTTTGGGAAGATTAATCTTTCTAATTAAACCTGGATAATCATCAAAAGCTTCTTTGCTTGTGCTCGTAAACCAGGTTTGAGCATGATGCCTGGAAACTTCTAAAAAAAGAGAGTTTCTATGTTTTTTATCTAAATGTTCTATTATATCATCCAATAATAGGATAGGTGCCATATTAAATTTAAAATTTAACAGTCTCGCATGAGCTAATATTAAAGAAATTAAAATTAATTTTTGCTCTCCGGTAGACGAAATGTCAGTATTTTTATTATTTGTTCTATTTAAAAATTGTATTATTGTATTACTAGGGCCAAAATTAAAATTTTCTGAAGAAAGCCTAGATTCTTTTAACATTAATTTAACGTAATTTTCTACTTCTAAAGCTGGTCTTTCAGAAAGTAAAGTTTCAATATTGCCAATTAATTTAATTTCTACTGGAGGAAAATTATTTGTAAGTAAATTATTTTTTAGCTCATTATTATATAAATTATTTAATTCATATATTAAATCAACTCTTGTCGCTGTTATTGCAACTGCTAATTCTGATATTTGACTTTCAATTGTGTCTAACCACGCTTGATCACTATTATAACCCATCAAGATTTTACTTCTATTCCTTAGAAGAGTTTCAAACTTATATACCCTATTCAGGTGTAAGTTATCCAATGATAATGCAAGCTGATCTATAAAACGTCTTTTTGAACTCATTCCAGACTGAAACAACATGCACATCTGGGGAGTGACCCATAATATTTTTATAATTGTTTCTAACGAACTTAGTAGAAAGTTTTCAGAATTAACCTTTGCAACTCTAGATCTTTTAATTGAATTTTCCCTTAAGCCCGTTCCAATATTAAATTTGCCATTAGGAGTTTTAACATCAGCATTAATCCCCCATAGATAATTTGTATGATCTCCAGTATTTTGATATAAAAAATCTTCCAGATTTGACTTCCTAAGGCCCCTTCCCTGATTTAGTAAAGAGATTGCCTCTAAAATATTGGTTTTACCGCAGCCATTTTCTCCATATATTAATATTGGTAAATTATTTATATGTAGATTTAATTCAACGTGATTTCTAAAGTTTTTTAAGCTAAGCTTTTCTAGATAAAATTTGTGAGATTTTTGATTTCTATTTTCAGCATGTTCAAAGGGTAAAATGTTGTTACTCATATCGATCCTAAATTTACAAATTAAATTTTGTAAACAATTATACTCTCATAGGCATTAGTACAAAAATAACACCATCTTGATCTGGGTCAGTAATTAATGCCGGAGAAGCTGAATCTGATAATAATATTTCGATGTCTTTACCTTGTATTTGGGAAGATATATCTAACAAGTATTTTGAGTTAAAGCCAATGTCTAAATTTTGACTATTATAGTCTATTTCTAATTCTTCAAATGCGTTACCCAAGTCATGACTATTTACATTTAAAGATAATAAATTTTTGTTAAGTGATAGTTTTATAGCTCTTGATTTTTCCATAGAAACTGTGGAAACTCTATCCACCGCCTTTGAAAAATCTGCGTTTGCAACCACTAATTTATTTAAATTTTCTTTTGGGATAACTCTTTGATAATCAGGAAAAGAACCATCAATTAATTTAGTTGTTAAAATTGAATTTGGAAAAATAAATTTAACTTTTGTATTAGAAACAATAATCTTAACTTTTTCTTCCGTTCCTTCTGCCAATTTTCTAATCTCACCAACAGCCTTACGAGGAATTATAATACCTGGTATAGACTCTGCTCCTTCAGGAATTGGTATTTCTGCCTGAGCAAGGCGATGTCCATCTGTAGCTACAGCCCTTAGTTTATCCTTATTATCTTCAGGAACATGTAAAAAAATACCATTTAAATAATATCTCGTTTCCTCTGAAGAAATAGCAAATTTTGTGTTGTCAATTAGATTTAACAGATCAACAGACTGAAGAGAAAATTCATTCCCTTTTTCTATTTCTGTCATAACAGGGTAATCATCAACGGGTAAAGTAGGAAGTATGAACTTAGACTTACCTGCTGAGACCTCAACGTTTAAATCTAAAAGTTCTATTTTTATTTCTCCTCCATCTGGTAATTTTCTAACAATGTCGTATAAAGTGTGAGCTGATAAAGTTGCTTTTCCTTGTTTAGAAACAATACAACCAGTAACTTCAACTATGTCCATATCCATATCAGTTGCTGTTAGTGATATTTTAGATGAATTAGTTTCTATAAGCACATTAGATAAGATAGGTATTGTGTTTCTTCTCTCCACTACTGAGTATATATGTCCCAATGGTTTAAGAAGAGAATTTCTATCTATAGTAAAATGCATTATCTAACCTCAATTACATTATGAAAAACTTTTCACTAAAATTATAACACGTTTAACTTTGTTTCAGCAAGTTATTACATTCTAGTTTTTGTATGTAGATTAAACAATAATTAAGAAGACAGGATTGATTTTTTTAAATCAAAAAGTTGATTTCTAAGTTTTTGATCAGTAACTAATAAAGCCTCTATTTTTTTAACTGCATGCATAACAGTTGTATGATCTTTTCCTCCAAAATTCTTTCCAATTTCTGGATAAGAAAAAGTAGTTAGTGATTTGCAAAGGTACATAGCTATTTGTCTAGGTCTAGCAATATTAATGGATCTTCTTGAAGTGCTCATATCAGATAAGTTTAAATTAAAATATGTGGTAACTATTTCTTGTATATAACTTATGGAAATTTTTTTCTCATTCTTTTTTAAAACGTCAGAAAGCAACTCTTCTGAATTAGAAACACTAATATCTTTACCAGTAAGTTCATGGTTGGCCCATATGCGGTTTAAAGCACCTTCCAATTCTCTAATATTATTAATAATTTTAGATGCTAAAAAATCTAAAACTTCGAATGGAACATTTATATTATGCAAATCAACTTTCTTTTTCAGTATATCCAGTCTGAGATTATAATCTGTAGCAATAAAATCAACAACAAGGCCACCTCCTAATCTTGATTTTAGTTTTTCGTCTAAATCTAATAATTCGAAAGGTGATTTATTAGAGGATATAATTATTTGTTTTCCTAAATTTATTAAATCATTAAAAGTATAAAAAAACTCTTCCTGAGTAGATCCCTTACCTCCGATAAACTGAATATCATCTATCATTAATATATCAACAGATCTAAATTGATCTTTAAAACTTATAGTATCTTTAAGCCTAATTGCCTTTATAAATTGGTACATGAAACGCTCAGCCGACATCAATACTATTTGCAGATTAGGTGAACGTTGTCTCAAATCAATAGCAATTGCATTTAATAAATGTGTTTTACCCATACCAACATTGCCATGAATATACAAAGGGTTATAAGTTAATGATTTACTTTCACATATTCTCTTTGAAGCTGCGTAGGCCATTCTATTAGATTCACCAACAACAAAATTATCAAAAGTGAATGAAGGATTTATTTTCATGGAAACACTATCCACAAATGATAAATCTTTATGAAATATGGCTTGAGGTTTATGAGTTAAAGATACCTTGTTAATATTTTTTTCAACATTATTTTGATTATCACCTGTATTTATTTTAATTTTTTTTAAGTTTTGGAAATGATTGGAAGCTTCACTAAAAATAGTTTCATAATATTGAGTTTCAGCCCTATTAGCAATCAAAGAGGATTTAGCTTTTATATATAATACACCATCTTTGTATCTTTCATAATAAAGAGGTTCAATCCATGCTTTCCAGACAATTTGTTTTATATTTTTCGAAATAATTTCTTTTGATTTAGCCCAATTTTCTTTTTGCAACTCTTCTGATTGAAATAAGTTATCTTTATTAACATTTTTGTTAATATTTTCATTCAAATTGGGTACAACTTCATTCATTTAAAAGGTAACTCTAATACAAAATTAAATTTATTATTTATAAGTTTTATTTGATTTAAATAATGAATATATATTTACGTCATAGATAAGCAACGTGTAGGTACAATAATAAAATTAAAAAAAAGATTGATTTTTCTTTTTTATAAAAAAGATCATTAATAACAATAATTTATAATTAATAAAAAAAAAATTTTGTTAACAGTATTAAATTTCTTTAAAATAATTTGAAATGTTATCCTAAGATTTTCTAATAAAATTTTATGATATTGTGTTGAATTTATTACGATTCTCTTCAAGTAATAAATTTATAAGAAAAAAGATAAAATGAAAAACGAAGAGTTAGTTTTTATATAAAAATTCAATATATATTTTTGATTAATTTCTATATATGTGCGAATCGTTTGTTTTATTCTTTTTGAACAAAAAAAAAGAGGCTAAAGCCTCTTTATTAATAAAATATTAATATTATTATGCTATTTGTTTTATTCTAGCTGAGAGTCTTGATAACTTTCTTGAAATGGTGTTTTTCTTAAAAACACCTTTCGTCACCGCTCTATGCATTTCAGGCTGGGCTTCTTTAAATGCATTAGTAGCTAAAGTTTTATCCGATTTTTCAATAGCAAGTTCTACTTTTTTTATAAAAGTTCTAACTCTATTCTTTCTTACTTTATTAACAATTTCCATCCTAGAGTTACGTCTTATTCTTTTTTTAGCAGAAATATGATTAGCCATTACTACACCTTAATTAAATTTGAATTATCAATTAGTTATTTCTACAAGAGATGTCAAGTGAAATTAGGTGTTTATTAATTATTAGCGGTCAGTCATATTTGGCAATGGTCACAATAGAAAGTTGATCTTTTTGTAATAAGCATATTAATAATGTTATTTTTACAATAAAAGCATTTTTGCCCTGCTCTTCCATAAACTTTTAATTTTTGACTGAAATATCCTAATTTTCCATCTGGTTGAGCATGATTTTTTATTGTTGTACCACCTACCTTAATAGCTTTTTTTAATATAAATCTGCATGCTTTAATAATAGTATCTACTTCTTGATTACTTAAACTATTAGCACTTCTTTTAGGATGTATTTTTGCTCTATACAATATTTCACTAGCATAGATATTTCCAATTCCAGCAATGACTCTTTGATCTATTAAAGTGTTCTTAATACTTTTTTTTCTATTATTAATAAGTGGTTTTAATTTATTTACTGTCAATTCTTTACTAAGAGCTTCAATACCTAAGTTTTTTAACAAAAAGTGATGATATATATCCTTTTTATTAAAAAAATCTACAAAACCAAATCGTCTTGGATCATTGTAAGTTATGGAGTACGTTAATTTGTTTTCTGCTTGAACAACTATGTCAATATGATCATGCTTAGATTTTAAATGATTTTTTTTTTGGATTTTAATTTGTCCACTCATTCCTAAATGAATAAGAAGTATTTTATTTTTTATTGTTGGAATTAGTATATACTTTCCCATTCTGAATGGTTTTTTTAAAATATCTTTTTCTAAGTTTACCTTTAAATTATCTTTTACTTTCCACCTTAAGTCATACCTATAAATTTCTACTTTTTTAACCAGTGCGTTTTTTACAATTTTATCCAAAGCCAAACGAACAGTCTCTACTTCTGGCAATTCTGGCATTTTTTTATCCTTTTATAGCTATCTTTAAATAAATTAAAAAAGTATATTTACTATAATCATAAATATAACATCTGAGTTCTAAATGTTAAATAATGAAGAAAAAAATATAGATTTTGGTAACAAAAAAGTTAAGAAAACTGAAAAGCAGACTTTAGTAAATAATGTTTTTAATTCTGTTGCTGACAAGTATGATTTAATGAATGATCTAACAAGCCTCGGTATTCATAGATTATGGAAGGACAGTCTAATAAATTGGCTAGCACCGCAACCTTATCAAAAATTAGCTGATATTGCAGGGGGTACTGGAGATATTTCTATGAAATTTTTATTAGCAGGTGGTTGTTCAGCACATATTATTGATATTAACAAGGAAATGATCACTAAAGGCAAATTAAAAAATAATAATAATAACAATTTATCATGGACAATTGCTAGCGCAGAAAACTTACCAATGGCCGACAACTCATATGAAAGAGCATCCATGGGATTTGGTCTTAGAAACATAACAAATAGAGTTCTGGCATTAAAAGAAGTTTATAGAATACTCAAACCTGGTGGCCGTTTTATTTGTTTAGAATTTAGCCATGTTGAAAACAGTTTATTAAAAAAAATATATGATGTTTGGTCATTTCAGTTTATGCCAAGAATAGGACAAAAAATCACCGGAGATAAAGAGGCCTATAACTATTTAGTTGAATCAATAAGGCAATTCCCTTCCCAACCTGAGCTTACGCAGATGTTTTCAGAAGCTGGATTCTCTCGTGTCAAATATAGAAATTTATCAAATGGAATAGTCACTCTACATTCAGGTTGGAAACTATAATGTCTATTCAAAAAAAGCTTAATTATCCATTGTGGCAAGGGCCATACTTTGTGTTTAAGTGTTTTTTGATATTGCTGAAATTAGGTAGATCAGGTGTTTTTTCTCTAATAGTTAATAATGATTCTTTCAATAAAAAAACTATTTTCTTATTTAAATTGGTTGATTTTATTTTTTATAAAAAAAAAGAGGAGCACGTTGGAAGTTTACTTCTTAAATGCCTTACCAATCTGGGTCCTGGATTTATTAAATTTGGACAAGCTTTATCTACTAGGCCAGACTTAATTGGCATCGAAACTTGTGAATATCTTAAGAAGCTACAAGATGATATTAAACCTTTTCCAGGATCAATTGCAAAACAAATTATTGAAGCTGAAACAAAAGAATCTATTGATAATATTTTTGCTTCTTTTGAAGAAAAACCCATTGCGAACGCTTCAGTCGCTCAAGTTCATAAAGCTATTCTTAAAAATGGAGAAATAGTTGCTGTCAAGATATTGAGGCCAAATATTGAAAAATTACTATTTAATGATTTTCGTTTTTTTTATTGGTTTGCAAAATGTTTAGAACTTTGTGTTCCAAACTTTAAAAGGTTTAAGCTTTCAAAAAATGTTGAAGTTTTATCTGAAATTTCTCTTAATGAACTTGATTTAACAATGGAAGCTGCGGCTGCAGAAGAACTTAGTGAAAATTTTAACGATCACCTTAATTACAAAGTGCCCAAAATATATTGGGAAATAACCAGTACTAATATTCTCGTTCTTGAATATGTTGATGGGATTAGAATTGATGATTTAGAAACTTTGAAAAAAAATAATCATAATATAAGAAAAATTACTGAAACAGGAACTGAAGTTTTTTTTCTACAAGTGTTTAGAGACGGTTTCTTTCATGGAGACATGCATCCAGGAAATATTTTAATAAACGATGATGGAATACTCGTTCCAATTGATTTTGGAATAATGGGCAGATTATCAAATAAAGATCGTCAATTTTTAGCTCTACTTCTTGTCCATCTTTTGAACAAAAACTATAAAAAAGTTGTTGAAATTCACTCTCAAGCCAACATGTTAGGTGAAAACATTTCTCATGATCATCTTGCGCAAGCTATTAGGGCAATTTCAACACCTATTTTAAATAAACCAATAGGTGAAGTTTCCTTAGCAAAACTATTAGGACAAATATTAACATTATCAAAGGAGTTTAATATTGAGGTTCAACCACAATTTACTTTACTCCAAAAAACAATGCTAATGGCAGAAGGTACAACAAGACAGATAAACCCAAACATCAATATGTGGAATTTATCAAGACCATTAATTGAGAAATGGATCAATGAGGCAGACGACCCTTTTAAAATTTTTGAAGACTGGGTTCAAAAAAACAAATTAGCATTACTTAAAATTCCTGAATTAATTGAAAAATTTGATGAATTTCTATCAAAAAAAATGAATTAATTTGTTTTTATATGAATTTGTTTTTAGTATATATTTTTTAGGGTAACAAAATAAAATGAAAGATATTTCGGATTTAATCTCTTTACTTGGTGGTACTGGAGCAATTGCTCGCAAGTTAGGTATTAACCCATCTGCCATATCGAATTGGAAAAAGCAAAATAAAATTCCTAAAACAAAATATGAGGCTATTTCAAAACTGAGTTTGGATCTTAATATTAATATTGAAGAATATCTATTTCCTAATGATTACAAAGGGTCCAAATTTAGTATACTTTTGATTATATGCGGAGGTATAGCATCTTACAAATCTCTTGAAATTATTAGATTAATTAAAAAGAATAATATTGAGCTAGATGTTGTCATGACTAAATCAGCCCAAAAATTTCTTACCCCTTTGCTTGTTACAAGTTTAAATGAAAAAAAATGCTACACCGACCTTTTTTCCATTGAAGATGAAGCAAATATGAACCACATCACACTAGCGAGAAAAGCAGACATAATTTTAGTGGCACCTGCTACAGCAAATATAATGGGAAAGTTTGCAAATGGGATTGCTGACGATCTTGCAAGTACTATTTTGCTTGCAACTTTTTCTACTGTTTTTTTAGCTCCTTCAATGAACCCTGTAATGTGGGAAAATTTAGCAACACAAGAGAACTATCATAAACTATTAGATAGAGGAATTAAGTTCATAGAACCTGAAAGTGGTGATATGGCTTGCGGTGAATTTGGAACTGGAAGGTTACCTGAGCCAAAACATATTATTGATGAAATAGTGAATAATCTCAATTACAAAAAAAAAATACAAAAACAATTTAATAATGTCTCTGTTGTTATCACAGCAGGCCCAACCATTGAAAACATTGACCCCGTAAGATTTATATCGAACAAGTCCTCTGGAAAGCAAGGTTATGCAATAGCTTCAGAATTATCAAATAGAGGAGCAGATGTTACTGTGATTTCAGGGCCCGTAGATATACCCCCTCCAAAATGTAACAAATTAATCAAAATAACATCAGCTCAGGAAATGTACGATAAAACTATTTCAATATTACCTGCTGATATTGTGATTTGTTCAGCAGCTGTTGCGGACTGGAGGCTCATTCCTGAAATTAATAATAATCACAGCTTGAATACGAAGCACAAAATTAAAAAGTCTAATCATAACTTAAGATTTACAACACTAAAAAACCCAGACATTCTTGAAACGATATCTAAATCAAAACGAAGACCCAAGCTTATTGTTGGCTTTTCCGCAGAGACAGAAAATATAATTGAAAATGCAAAATCTAAATTAATATCTAAGAAACTTGATCTTATATTAGCCAATGATGTAAGCCAGAATAAAGTCTTTGGTAAAGATACAAATAAAGTTTATGTTCTAACTAATAATAATTGTGAAGAATGGAGCGAACAGAGTAAAAAATCTGTTGCATCAAATTTAGCTAACAAAATAAATGAAATGTTCTTTTCTTAATTTTAACTACTTGCTGGATTAAAACAAAAAATGCTGAATGAGAATGATTTACATAGATATGCAAGACAAATTATTATTCAAAATTTTGATGAAGAAGGCCAAGAAAAGATATTAAAAACAAAATGCCTAATTGTTGGTGCTGGAGGATTAGGTTGCCCAGTTGCACTATATGCTGCAGCTGCAGGTTTTGGACATATTGAAATTTATGATGAAGATTTAATAGAAACAACAAACTTAAACAGACAAATTGCTCATCAAAATAAAGATATTGGGTTAAACAAAGCTGAAAATTTAGCAGAAAAATGTCTTAGTATAAATCCAGACATTTATTTAAAACCTCACAAAAAAAACTTTGATAAATCTACAAATATAAATTCTTTTGATTTAGTATTTGATTGTTCTGACAATGCTGGAACCAAGTACTTACTTAACTATTTATGTCATTCATTTAAAAAAATATTAATTTCTGGTTCGGCTGTTCAAATGGAAGGTCAATTTTCTGTCTGGAAAAGTGGTGTAAACAAAAACCTTCCGTGCTATGAATGTGTTTTTCCTAAAACAAAAGAAACAGCACCAATAACCAATTGTAGGGAAGCTGGTATAATTGGACCTATTACAGGATTAATTGGGTGTATGCAGGTTAACGAAGCAATTAAGGAAATAGCCTTAAAAGAATATGCTTCAATGGCAGGTTATTTGTTTTTATACGATGGATTACTTCAGAATTTAGATAAAATCAAACTTTCTAAAAAAGATAACTGTTTAGTATGCTCAACGTAGATCATTTTTTCCATTTAAAGTTAAATCAGCCAAACCAAATTAATGTATCTTTGGTTGGTTATCTTTTTTTATTTTTAGGTTTTTTATTTTTATCAGACAAGGCTTTATCTAATGATAACAATATAAAAAATTCTATAAATGGAAGCGGTTTGAGTATACCAAGAATAGTCTCTTCAAAAAACTCATTAACCTACTTTCGAACAGGTCCAGGTAAAGAGTTTCCTATAAAGTATGAATTAAAACAAAAGAATTATCCCTTAAAAATAGTAGCTGAGTTTAATAATTGGAGAAAAGTTAATACTTACAATAATTTATCAGGGTGGGTGCATACACAATTACTATCTTCCTTTAAATCAGGTTTAATAATTAATGAGACATTTTTAAAAAGGATACCTTCCATTCCAAGCCGTTCAAAAGCCAAACTTTTAAAAGGCTTGTTGATAAATATTAAAGAATGCAAAGCAAAATGGTGTAAGATAGAAGTTAATCAAAACAATAGTTTTGAAGGGTGGGTAAAAAAAGAAAAAATTTGGGGATCCATAGATAAATAAAATTCTATAAAAGTTTTATTTTTTCTCTTTTAAGGATAATGTAAAATAAATAATTAAATAAGGATTTTGTATAGTGCCTTTATTCAAAAAATCGTTTAGCTATAAAGAATTAATCGACTGCGCCAAGGGTCAACTTGCTGGTGTAGATTTTCCAAAGCTACCTTTGCCTCCTATGCTAATGTTTGATGAAGTAACTAAAATTGAAGAGACTGGTGGCGCCTATAATAAAGGAACTGCTCACGCTACATATAAAATAACACCTGATAAATGGTTTTTCCCTTGTCACTTTAAAGATGACCCGGTTATGCCTGGATGTCTAGGAATGGATGCCTTATGGCAACTTCTTGGTTTTTCATTAGGTAATATGGGTGGACGAGGCAAGGGAAGAGCAATATCCGTGGGAGAAGTAAAATTTACTGGCCAAATACTCCCAATTGCAAAAAAAGTGGAATATTTTTTAGATTTCAAACGAATTATTATGAGAAAACTAATATTAGGCATAGCAGATGGTAGAGTGGTATGTGACAATAATATTGTTTTTGAAGCTTCTGATATTAGAGTTGGGCTTTTTCAGGATTAAACTAACTAAAATAAGTAGGTATTATTATGAGTAAAACTAAAAGAGTTGTAGTTACAGGTATGGGAATAGTTAGTTCTATTGGCAATAATGTAGAAACTGTCAAAAATTCACTAATGAACCAAAAATCAGGTATTGTTAGTTCTGATATATATAAAGAAATGGGATTTAGAAGCCAAATCCATGGAGAGGTAAAAATTAATTTAGAAGACCATATTGATAAAAAGCAGTTAAGATTTATGGGAGCAGGAGCAGCATACTCAGTTCTATCTATGGAACAGGCAATCGCAGACGCAGGATTAACAAACGATGAGGTTTCAAATCCTAGAACTGGCCTTATTGCCGGCTCTGGAGGACCTAGCACAGCTAACTTACTTCAAGCCTTTGACGTAGCAAGAGAAAAAGGCCCTAAAAGAGTTGGCCCTTTTATGGTTCCAAGATGTATGAGCTCAACTGTTTCTGCATGTATAGCAACTTTTTTCAAAATTAAGGGTGTCAATTTTTCTATAACATCTGCATGTTCTACTTCCGCTCATTGTATCGGTATTGGAACTGATCAAATAAAGTATGGAAATCAAGATATTGTATTTGCTGGCGGTGGCGAAGAGCTTGATTGGACACTTTCTGTATTGTTTGATGCAATGGGTGCTATGTCTAGTAAATATAATAATACGCCTGAATTAGCATCTAGGCCATATGATGTTAACAGAGATGGGTTTGTTATAGCTGGTGGTGGAGGAATGCTTGTTTTAGAGGAATTAGAGCATGCAAAAGCAAGAGGCGCAAAAATATATGGAGAAATAGTTGGACATTGCGCTAACTCTGATGGTTTTGACATGGTGGCACCAAGCGGAGAAGGAGCCATTAGATGTATGAAACAAGCACTAGCGAATACTGATCAAAACGTTGATTATATAAATGCTCATGGAACAAGCACTCCAGTTGGAGATATGCAAGAACTCCACGCTGTAAGAGAAGTTTTTAAGGATTATGATTATCTTCCAAAATTAACAAGCACTAAATCATTAACAGGACATTCTTTAGGGGCAACAGGTGTCCAAGAGGCTATTTATACGCTTATTATGATGAATAATAATTTTATTTCAGGCTCAGCTAATATTGAAAATGAGGATCCTGAAATAGGAAATATTGAAATACCAAGGAAAACTCTACAAAACATAGACATTAACCTAGCCTTATCAAATTCTTTTGGATTTGGTGGAACTAATGCTTGTCTTGCAATATCTAAATATAATTAATTTATGAGATTATTATGAAGATAATGAAAAATAAAAAAGGCCTTATAATGGGCGTTGCAAATGAGCGCTCTATAGCATGGGGTATTGCAAAGAAATTGTCTGAGGAAGGGGCAGAATTAGCTTTTTCTTATCAAAATGAAGGATTTAAGAAGAGGTTGATTCCTCTAATGGAATCTATAAATGCCAAGAAATGTTATGAGTGTGATGTTTCAACAGATATTAATGATGAAAGTTCAATAGAAAAATTATTTGAAAAAATTTCTAAGGATTGGAAAGAAATTGATTTTGTTGTTCATGCACTTGCTTACTCCGATAAAGAAGAGTTAAAAGGTAAATATGTAGATTGTAGTAGAGAGAATTTTTTAAATTCCCTAGATATTTCGGCGTTTAGTTTTACGAGAACAGCAAAGTCGTCTTTCCCTCTGATGGTTTCAAAAGGTGGAAGTCTTTTAACTCTTTCTTATCTTGGGGCAGAAAGAACAACACCAAACTACAATGTAATGGGTGTGGCTAAGTCAGCTTTAGAGGCATCGATAAAATATTTAGCAATGGATTTAGGGAAAAGCAATATTAGGGTCAATGGTTTATCTGCTGGTCCAGTAAAAACGTTAGCTGGAGCAGCTATCTCAGGAGCAAGACATGTTTATAGATACTCTGAAAATGTCGCTCCCCTCAAATTCAATCCCGAGCTACAAGAAATAAGCAATTCAGCTTTGTACCTACTTTCAAATCTATCGAGTGGTGTTACTGGTAACATTCATCATGTAGATGGAGGGCTTCATAGCGTTGCTATTCCAAGATCAAACGATTTAGAATAATTCTAATTATTTATTTCGCCAAGTCGGTTTTCTTTTTTCAGAAAATGCTTGCATGCCCTCAACATGATCCTCGAGAGCAAAAGTTGAGTAAAACAAGGCTCTCTCTGATCTAACACCTTCTTCAAGGGTTGTTTCATAGGCAACATTGACAGCTTGTTTAGCTAATTTTGCCAAAGGCTTTGATTGATTAGCAATTTTTAAAGCTATTTCTTTGAGAGAATTATCAAAATTGGCATTATTAAATACCTTAGCAACTAACCCAGATTTTTCTGCTTCTTGGGCTGAAAGCATATCCCCAGTTAGAATAGCTAACATTGCTTTGGATTTACCAATTGATCTTGTTAATCTTTGGGTTCCTCCAGCACCTGGAATTGCACCAATATTTATTTCTGGCTGACCAAATTTTGCATTTTCTGAGGCCACTATAAAGTCACACATCATAGCTAATTCACATCCACCACCCAAAGCGTAACCTTTTACTCCGGCTATAATTGGTGTTTGTATTTTGGGGATGTCTAACCAACCATTTTCAATATATCTATTTTGTGAAACTGTTGCATAATTGAGGCTAACCATTTCTTTAAGATCAGCACCTGCAGCAAAAGCTTTATCTGATCCAATTAGTACTATGCAACCAACAGAATCATCATGGTCAAATTTAGTAGTAGCTTCTTTTATTGCAAGAATAAAACCTGCTGATAGTGGATTAAGTTTGTTTTCATGGTTAAGCTGGACCCAACCTATACCATCCTCAGACCATGATTTAACCCATTCAGTTTTTGGAATGACATTACTCATCTTTTTTACTCTCTATATCCTCGCCGGTCTCTTGATTAACCCTTTTCATTGACAACTTTACTTTACCTCTATCATCAAAACCTATAACTTTAACTTTAACTATATCTCCTTCTTTACAAATGTCTGTGGTTTTTTCAGTGCGTGCATCTTGCAGTTCTGAAATATGAACCAAACCATCTTTTGTCCCCAGAAAGTTAACAAATGCTCCGAAGTCTACAGTTTTTACAACCTTGCCACTATAAATAACACCAAGTTCTGCCTCAGCTACAATATCATTAATTCTTTTTTGTGCCGCTTCCGCTGATTCGGTGTCAGAAGCTGCAATTTTGATGGTACCGTCGTCCTCTATATCAACTTTTGCACCAGTAGATTCACATATTTCTCTAATCATTTTTCCACCTGGCCCAATAACATCGCGTATTTTTTCTAGTTTAATTTTCATTGTTGTTATTTTAGGTGCAGATTCTGCTAACACCTCTCTAGAATTACTAATAGCTTTGCCCATTTCATTTAAAATATGAATTCTACCATCTTTTGCTTGGTCCAAAGCAATTTCCATAATTTCCTTAGTAATAGAGGTGATTTTAATATCCATCTGAAGGCTAGTTATTCCATCTTTTGTTCCAGCAACTTTAAAGTCCATATCGCCTAAATGATCTTCATCACCTAAAATATCTGATAAAACTGAAAATTCTTTTTTCTCTTTAATTAGCCCCATTGCAATGCCGGCAACTGGCTTCTTTATTGGAACTCCCGCGTCCATGAGAGCTAGAGAGGTGCCACAAACAGTCGCCATAGATGAAGATCCGTTAGATTCTGTTACCTCGGACACTATTCTAACTGTGTAGGGAAAGTCCTCTCCCTTAGGTAATAGTGGATTGACTGCTCTCCATGCTAACTTTCCGTGACCAATCTCTCTTCTACCAGGAGACCCTACTCTTCCTGCTTCTCCAACTGAGTAAGGGGGGAAATTATAATGCAACATAAACTTAGATCTATATTCACCCTCTAAAGAATCTATTATTTGTTCATCTTGACCCGTTCCTAAAGTTGCTACAACTAAAGCTTGTGTCTCACCTCTAGTAAATAGAGCTGATCCATGAGCCCTTGGCAAAGTCCCTACTTCAGCAACGATTGGTCTTACAGTTTTAGTATCTCTGCCGTCTATTCTTTCTTTAGTTTTTAGAATATTTCCTCTAACTATATCAGCCTCTAAGTCTTTTATTAAAGTTGAAGCCAGAGTAACATTAACAAGTTCTCCAAGTTCATTTATAATTTCATTTCTAATTTCATTTAAAATTTTAGAACGCTTAGATTTATCTGTTTCTTTATAAGCTTTTTCAAACTTCTTCTTGTATGGCTTTATGGCTTTTAAATATTGATCTTTTTCAACTGGTTCTTCTGGTAAAGGACGCGGTTCTTTTGCTGCCACTTCAGCTAATTCAATAATAGCATCAATTACATTTTCTATTTCTTTATGCCCATAGTCAACAGCTCCTAACATCACTTCTTCTGAAAGCTCAGAAGCTTCAGACTCAACCATTAAAACACCTTCCTTGGTTCCCGCAACAACCAAATCTAAAGTTGCTTCTTTCATCTGTTCAACTGTTGGATTTAATATATATTCACTACCACTCCAGCCAACTCTACAAGCACCAATTGGACCCATAAATGGTAAACCTGAAATAGTTAATGCTGCTGAGGCCCCTATAATTGCTACGATATCTGGATCATTTTCCATATCATGTGAAAGAACAGTTGCAATAACCTGGGTTTCATTTTTATAATTTTTATGAAAAAGAGGTCTAATTGGTCTATCAATTAATCTAGAAACTAATGTTTCTTTTTCTGAAGGCCTACCTTCTCTCTTAAAAAAACCACCTGGGATTCTACCTGCAGCAAATGTTTTTTCTTGGTAGTTGACTGTTAAGGGAAAAAAATCAATGCCTGGTTTGGCAGATGAAGCTCCAACTGCCGTACATAAGACTGTAGTGCCTCCATAGGTAACCATTACAGCCCCGTCAGCTTGCCGTGCAATCTTTCCAGTTTCAAAAGTCAGTAATTTTCCACCCCAAGTTAACTCTTTTCTATAAACCTCAAACATAATTATATCCTCTAATACCTAACTCTATAAAACAAACATTGTTTATTATTTAAAATAATTTAAAGCAAACTATCTTCTTAATCCTAATTTTTTAATTAGATCGGTATAACGATCTTCATTTTTATTTTTAATATACTGTAATAAATTTCTTCTCTGGCCAACCATACTTAACAGCCCTCTTCTAGAGCCAAAATCTTTTTTATGAGTTTTAAGGTGTTCAGTTAAGTTTTTTATCCTTTCAGATAAAATAGCAACCTGGACATCTGCTGAACCAGAATCATTTTCATTAGTTCCAAAATTCTTAATAATTTCTAATGTCTTATCTTTTTCTATCGACATCTTAATGTTCCCTTCTTTTCTAATAGTTAATTATACGTTTTGGCTTAACTAAACCTTCTTCAATTTCTATTAAAGCTACTAAATGATTATCATTTATTGCACAAATTTTTTTAAATTTATTATAACATGGATAGAGTGTAATAAATTTATTTTTAAATTCTAAACTATTTAGTTGAATCTTTTGCCCTAGTTTTAATTTCCTTGCTTCATGTTTAGTTATAGGCAATGCCGGGATGTCGTCTAGCACAGCCTCAATCGGTAATATATTGTTCAAAACCGATGGACTATGTATTATTTCATTAGAAAAATCCATAAAAATCGTATTTTTTTCAACAAAATTTCCAACAGACAACCTCCTTAGAGCGCTAATATGACCAGTTGTATTTAATTTTTCAGCAATGTCTCTTGCTAAAGAACGAATATAAGTTCCCTTACTACAAGTAACTTCAAAATGGGCGCAATCATTATTTGGGATTTTTTTTAAAATTAACTTATGGATTTTTACACTTCTCAATTTATGCTCAACAAAAATTTTTTTTCTTGCTAGCTTATAAGATCGCTGGCCATTTATTTTAATTGCAGAATAAATGGGTGGTTTTTGGAATATTTCTCCTAAAAAAGAACTTATGACTTTTAGTATCTGATCTTCTGTTGGTCTATTATCCGATTTTTGGATTACCTTACCTTCTGAATCGTCTGTTTCCGTTCTTTCACCCCATTTTACAGTAAAAGAGTATTTTTTATTTTTTTCCTGAACAAATGAAATACATTTTGTTGCTTCGCCAACAGCTATAGGCAAAACGCCAGTAGCCATAGGATCCAAGGTGCCTGCATGACCAACTTTTTTAATATTCAACAACTTGGAAATACGAGTAACTGCCTGCCTAGAAGTCACGCCAATTTGTTTGTCTAGGATTATCCACCCATTAATTTTGTTGATGATAAATTTCCTTTTATCAAGTGAAAATAATGTTATTTTTTTAGATTTTTTAAAATATTCTCAATATTTTTGGCATTTTCAAATGAATTATCTATTTTAAAATAAAGTTTAGGCATTTGCCTAAGCTTAATACTGCTTGATATTAGTTTTTTTATTCTTCCAGTGACCTTATTAAGATTCTCAACCACCTCATTCTGATGTTCTCCACCTAGAGGCATTATAAATACTTTTGCGTTTTTGAGGTCGGGACTTACATTAACTTCTGTAATAGTTACGTTATTATTATTAATATGTTCATTGTAAAAACTTTCTTTAAGCAATACATTTGAGATTAAAAATCTTAATTCCTCTCCAACTTTAAGTTGTCTTTGTGATTTAATAGAACTGTCTTTAGTTTTTCTTTTAGGTTTAAAATTAAATTCACTCATATGAAAAATTTTATCCTACTTTTTTGTCAACAGATTCCAAACTTCTTGCAACTTCTTTTACCTCAAAACATTCCATTACATCATTTTCTTGAATGTCATTGTAATTTTCAAAGCCCATGCCACATTCAGTACCCTCACGTACTTCTTTTACCTCATCTTTAAAACGTCTTAATGTTTTAAGCTTTCCTTGATGAATTACTGTATTATCTCTAAGCAATCTAAAGCTACAACCCTTTTTAACAATCCCTTCAGTAACATAACATCCTGCAATCTTACCAATTTTAGATACGGAGAATACCTGTCTAATTTCAGCGTAGCCTATAAAATTTTCTTGTAAGTCGGGATCTAACATACCTGTTAATGCTAACTTTGCGTCCTCTATTAATTCATAAATTATAGAATGGTACCTGATTTCCACACCATCTCTTCTAGACAAGTCTCTCGCCTGAGGAATAGCCCTAACATTAAAAGCAAATACAAGCGCAGAAGAGGCTGAAGCCAAAGTTATATCTGACTCACTAATAGCACCAACTCCTCCAGATAAAACTCTGACTTTTACAGAAGAGTTTCCTAATTTATCTAATGCTACTTTTATTGCTTCTAGAGAACCATGAACATCTGTCTTAATAATAACAGGAAGTTCAGAAGCCTCTCCTGCTTGAATATTTGCCATCATTTGTTCTACAGATCCTCTCGCAGTCAAAGTTGCTTCTTTTTGCTTTGACTTTCTTGATCTGTATTCAGCAATCTCTCTAGCTTTTGATTCGGAATCAACAACATTAGCTAAATCACCTGCATTTGGAGTTCCTGACAATCCTAAAACCTCAACAGGTGTGGATGGACCAGCTGACTGAACTCTTTTCCCTGAATCGTTTAACAAAGCTCTAACTTTACCTGACTCACTCCCAACAACTAAAATATCACCAACATTTAAGGTCCCAGCTTTAACAAGCATAGTTATTACGGATCCCTTACCTCTTTCTACTTTTGATTCTATTACAACACCGTTTGCACTTATAGTTGGGTCACTCTTTAATTCCATCAGCTCAGATTGTAACTCTAAGGCTTCTATCAGATTATCTAGTCCTTCCTTATTTTTTGCAGAAACATTTATACATTGAATATCTCCACCCATTTCTTCAGGAATAATGTCATGTTGTAGCAATTCTGTTCTAACTTTTTGGGGATTAGCTTCCGGTTTATCACATTTATTAACAGCAACAATAATTGGACATGATGCAGCCTTAGCATGTTTTATTGCCTCAACTGTTTGTGGTTTAATTCCATCATCAGCAGCAACCACCAAAATCACAATATCCGTAACGTTAGCCCCTCTTGCTCTCATCTCAGTGAAAGCTTCATGTCCTGGAGTATCTATAAAAGATATTTTTGAGTTGGATTTTGTTGTAATTTGATATGCCCCAATATGTTGAGTTATACCTCCTGCTTCACTATCAACAACCTTGCTTTGTCTTAGCGCGTCTAATAAAGATGTTTTCCCATGATCAACATGACCCATGATAGTAACTATTGGCGGCCTTGATGTCATATTCTTTGGGTCACCTTCTTGAATCTCTAAGTCTAACTCAACATCAGATTCTGATATTCTTTTGGGCTTATGACCAAATTCAGTTGTGATTAATTCTGCAGTTTCTGCATCAATAACCTCCGTGGCAGTAGCCATTATACCGTTTTTCATAAGCTCCCTTACAACATCTGCAGTTTTTTCTGTCATTCTGTTAGCTAATTCAGAGACTGTAATTGTATCTGGTATTGTAACTTCCCTGAACTGTTTTACCGCAGGAGTTTGATCAGCTTGCATTCTTGCTTTTTCTCGTCTCCTTTTAATTGAAGCCAAGGACCTAACTCTAACATTGTCTGAATCTAAAGCACGGGCTATAGTCATTTTTCCCTGTCTTTTTTCTTCAAACCCTTTATTCCATGAAGGTTTTTTTAAATTTTCTCTATATATCTCTTTTTCTTGAACTTTATTTACTGTCCACAACTTTGTGTTAGCAGGAATAGTTTCAGCATCAGCTATTTTTTGTCTATCTTTTTCAGCCTGTAACGCCGCTTCCTCTGCTTTTCTAGCATCTATTTGAAGTTGTTTTTGCTCTTCTTCAATTTTTTTGATCTCTAAAATTTCTTCTGTTTCAGCTTTCCTTCTAGCTAACATTTTATCTTTAGGCGCCAGCGAAGATGCTGCTTTAGATGCCTCATCAGCTGTAGCAGCAATACGGGCTTCTTCTAATTTTGCTTTTTCGTATTTTTCAGCTGCAATTTCCTCTGCTTGAGCAGCAGTCTTAGCTAGACCCTCTTGCAACATCCTACTTCTAGCTTGAATTTCTTGTGAACTAAGACCAGTATTATTATCTATGGTTTTTTTAATTTGGGTCGTATCATTAACACTCATCCTGGCAGACGGCCTTTTAGTTCTTTTTACTTCAACCTGAACTGTTCCTCTGCCTGACCTGGTGTTAGTAGAAATACTACTAGAAGCTTTGGAAGTGACAGAGGTTTTCAATGTTAATTTACCGCCCAAAGAAAGACTTAACTTTTTTCTTTCTCCATTTTTATTATCTTCCATAATCTTTTTTCCTCAAGCTATGAATTAATTCTATTTTTCGTCTTCAGTAAACCAGTGTTCTCTAGCTCTCATAATAACTGACCCTGCATCATCTTCACTAGCAAAAACCGTTGACCCAAGAATATTAAATAATTCTTCACTATCTAACTCAGCAAGATCATCTAAAGTTTTAATGTTATTTTCAGCTAGCAATAATATGCTTGGTTTATTTAACTGCTCAAAATTATATAAATCGTCTTTTACTTTAAGTTGTTTTAATTTGTTTTCAACCCGTTGAGCTTCAGCTTTAACAAAGTTATTTGCTCTATTACTTAATTCGTTAGCTATATCTTCGTCAAAACCCTCTATTGATAAAAGTTCATCTATTGAAGCTTCGGCTATATCAGAGATTGTAACAAAACCTTCTCCGACCATCAAATGTGCAATAACATCGTCTATATCAAGAGCATCAATAAAAATTTTGCTTCTTTCAGTAAACTCCTCTTGTCTTTTCTCAGACTCTTCTGCTTCAGTCATAATATCTACAAACCAACCTGTTAACTGTGAGGCTAGCCTAACATTCTGTCCACGCCTTCCTATAGCTAGGGACAATTGATCATCAGGAACAATTACTTCCATTCTACCTGCATCCTCATCCATTACAACTTTAGATGGTACAGCTGGAGCTAAGGCATTAATAACAAAAGTGACAGGATCTTCTGACCAGGGAATTATCTCAATTTTTTCACCTTGAAGCTCACTGACAACAGCCTGCACCCTTGAACCCCTCATTCCAACACAAGCACCAACAGGGTCAATGGTTGGATCATTTGAAAATGCAGAAATTTTTGCTCGGCTTCCAGGCTCTCTTGCAACACCTTTTACTTCTATTATGCCATCATAAATTTCAGGGACTTCTTGGGTAAACAATGCAGCTAAAAACTCATTTGATGCTCTTGACAAAAATATCTGCGGTCCTTTTAACTCTTCGGAAACGTCAATTATAAAACACCTCAACCTATCTCCAGGTCTTAGTTGTTCTCTAGGTATCATATGATCTTTTTTTATTACTGCCTCTGCCCTACCGAGATCAATAGAAATAGAGTGATTATCAACTCTTTTGATTGTGCCAACAACAATTTCACCAACGCGGTCTTTATATTCTAAATACTGCCTTTGTCTTTCAGCTTCACGTACTTTTTGGGCAATCACTTGTTTAGCGGTTTGAGCAGCAATACGACCAAAGTCTATAGGAGGTAGTGGTTGTTTATAAAATTGACCTATTTCAATACCTAAATTTCTCCTTTCAGCTTCCTTGAAAGACATTTGAGTTATGTCATTTTCGACTATATCTACAACTTCAGTAAACTGAGCAATATTGATTGAACCATTTTTTCTATCAATGTTTGCTCTAATGTCTCTTTCCAAACCATATTTAGACCTTGCTGCTTTCTGAATTGCCTCTTCCATTGCAACAATCACTTCTTCTTTTTCAATTGATTTTTCTCTAGAAACAGCTTCTGCAACTTGTATTAACTCTAATCTAGCTATGGATTTTGCTTCCATGTCACTTCCCTATTTTAAATTTTAATTAATTCTATTATTTTCGATTGCCCATTCAGGATCAATATTAGCTCTTTCAATTTCAAAAAAATTTATTTTTATTTCATGTTCATCAGTTTTCAATACTATGTTTTGTTTTTCATCTACTGCGTTTATAAAACCTTTATAAGTCTTTCTTCCCAAAAAGCTTTCTTTAAGAACAATTTTGACTTTGTTATCCTTAAAAAAAAAGTAATCATCCAAACATGTTAGTGGCCTTGAAAGTCCTCCTGAAGAAACTTCTAAAACATAAGAGGAGCTAATTGGATCATCAACTTCTAAATAAGATGAAATTTCTTTACTAAGAAAAGTACAATCATCAATTCCCATTGTCCTGTCTTTAATTCTTTCTGCCATTATCTGCAATGTTTTTTTATTATTAACGTTTATGATTTTTACACGGATAAGATGATAACCTAGGTTTTTTAACCTCGTAAATAATAAATCTCTTATACGATCAACAACCAAACTTATTTTCCTAATAAAAAAAGTGAGTTTTTAGGCTCACTTTACATTTATTATAATTTCAATTTTAGAATAAATCAATAACTTTGAATTTGTTTGAAATTTACTAGTTCTTTATTTTTTTATAAATAAACCAACTTGGAACCCTGTTTTCTTTATAAGCTTTTTTCTCATACTTTGTTGAAAAACAATCCGAAGGACGAGTTCTCCAATCATTTGCATCATTTGCAAGCCATTCTAAACCTTGATTAGATTGAAATTGTTCTAATACCCAGCTTTTTAAAACTGGGTGGTCAGTTCCAACTGTGATTGTACCATTTTGAGTCAAAATCAAACTAAGATATTCTATAAATATTGGTTGTATTAATCTACGAGACCTATGTTTTGTTTTTGGCCAAGGATCAGGAAAAAGTATTTTTATTTCTGAAATACTATTAGGTGGGATAAAGTTTATAATTTTCTTTATATCATCATGCCAGATTTTTACATTGGTTATATTATTTTTTTTTAACTTTTGAATGCATTGAACAGTACTATTCAAAAATGGTTCAGCTCCAATGTAAAGGCTTTTCGGATAATTTCTTGCTGACTGGACTAAGTTATCTCCATTTCCAAAGCCAATCTCTAATATTATTGTTTTTTTTTTATAAAAAGAAAATAATTCTAAAAGATTTTGTTCCAGATTTGATTGTTTTATAAAATATTTACCTCCTTCTTTTAAAGCCAAATTCGCAGTTGGGGTTAATTTTCTACCTTTTCTTCTTCCATAAAACTTAGATGAATTAATAGTAGAATCCAAACTTAAGAAACTCCTAGTTCTTTTTTAATGGAGGTAACTAAATCAGTTTTTTCCCATGTAAATGTGCCCTCAATAATTTCATTTGGCTTTCTTCCAAAATGACCATATGAAGAGGTTGGCACGTATATAGGGTTATTTAATTTTAAATGTTCTCTTATACCTCTTGGAGACATATCTATTAAATTACTTAGGATTTTTTCAATCTTACTGTCTTCTATTTTACCTGTTCCTTGAGTGTTAACGTATAATGAAAGTGGTTTAGAGACACCAATCGCATATGCAATTTGAATTGTACATTTTGAAGCAAGGCCAGAAGCAACTACATTTTTAGCTAAATATCTTGTTAAATACGCTGCTGATCTATCTACTTTTGTAGGATCTTTCCCAGAAAAAGCGCCACCTCCATGAGGTGACGCTCCTCCATAAGTATCAACTATTATTTTTCTCCCTGTTAGACCAGCATCACCATCTGGTCCGCCTATTTCAAATATACCGGTTGGGTTAACATAAAATTCTTCTTCAGGGCACATCCAACCGTCAGGTAAAACTTTAATTACTATTTCTCTAACTAAGTTTTTAATATCTTCTTGTGAGCTATTTTTAATATGTTGAGTTGAGACAACAACAGACTTGGCTTTGTAGGGTATTCCATCTCTATATTCTAAAGTAATTTGTGATTTACTATCTGGGAGTAAAATACAGTTTTTGTCATCATGCCTAATTTTAGACATTTCTTTTAAAATTTTGTGTGAGTAGTAAATTGGAGCAGGCATTAAATCTTCTGTTTCGTCACATGCATAACCAAACATTAGGCCTTGGTCCCCAGCTCCTTCATCTTTGTTACCAGATTTATCTACCCCTACGGCAATGTTTGAGGATTGTGAATGAAGATAACATTGAAAATCCATTTTTTGCCAATGATATCCATCTTGCTCGTATCCAATATCTTTTACGGCTTGTCTAACATGATATTCAATTTCTTCGTTATCTATACTTATGCCTTCTGGAAGTCTATACTCACCAGCAAGAATAGTTCTATTTGTTGAAACCATAGTTTCACATGCCACCCTTGCCTCTGGGTATTTTTTTATGAGTAGATCTACAACAGTGTCTGATATTTTATCACATATTTTATCTGGGTGGCCCTCAGAGACTGACTCTGAGGTAAATAGATATGTATTCATCATTTACATTCCTTTATTTGTATATATTTTCTATTTACTATAACTAATGATAATAATAAAAGGAAAAATATGCTGTTTCCAAACTTAGCATAATGTGTACTTTTTAACCTAGACACTATTTCAATAGTTTTTGCTTCTTCTTGATTTAAATCAATCTTTACTAACTCTTCTCCAAAAGGTGATATAAAAGCAGAAATTCCTGTATTGGCTACCCTTACTATTGGCAAACCTAACTCTACAGCTTTTATTTGAGCTAAAGCTAAATGCTGATAAGGACCAACAGTCTTTCCAAACCATGCATCGTTTGTAATGTTTATTATTAAGTTAGTTTCTTTTGAAATTCTTTTATTAATTTCATCAGAAAATAAAATCTCGTAGCATATAAGTGTTATGATATCGCCAAAACTATCTAAATTAATATTGGGTTTTAAATTACCGCCTGTAAAATCTTTTTGACTAAAGTAATTTGCTACTTTGCTAAAAACATACCTAAGAGGGATGTATTCTCCAAAAGGTACTAAGTGCAATTTATCATATTCATAAATGATTTTTCCATCAGAGTTTAAAAATACTAGTGAGTTATAAATATTGTTTTGATTAACTCTTAATAATCCAACAACTAATTTTGTTTTTGGATTTTTTATAATGCTTTTAGCAATTGAAGATAAAACTAGTTTTTCGTTTGGAATAAACCCGGCGAAACTTGTTTCCGGCCATATAATCAGTCTTTCCAAATCATTTTGTTTGCCTTGTTCATTATTAGATAAATCTATTAATTTCTTTAAATGTGTTTCTCTTTTGCTAATATTCCACTTGTCTTTTTGTTTTATATTGGGCTGCACAATTGTAACTAATTGATTATTAGTTTTTTGAATTTCTTTATTGTAAAGTCTTAAAAAACTAGAAATGAATAAGATTGTAATTGGGACAAAAAATATAAAAAAAAGGATAACCTTTTTATGAAGGTTAGAAAAAATCAAAAAAGGCAAGACAGACAAAGTAATAACAACTAAATTACCTCCATAACTTCCAATAAACGAAAAAATTTGAATAAAATATTCGTTTCCTGACAGGACCATGGATGGCATTAGCCAAGGAAAACCAGTAAATACAAAAGCTCTGAAATATTCAGCCAAAGATAGAAAAAGTATAACTAACACTAAAGATGAAACTTTATTCCTTGTTAATAGTTTAGCAAACAAAAAAGCTAATCCCCAAAAAATTGCTAATAAACTTGGCAATAAAATAACAGCAAACGGCATGAAATAAATATGATAGGTATCTGCTACTATAAACGCAGAACCAATCCAGTATAAACCAAATAGAAACCAACCAAAACCTAGAACCCAGCCAGTTAAAAAAGTTTCCCTCAATGATGAAAGAAAGGATATTTTATAGATGCCAAATCCTAAAAAGAAAATTGTTAGAAAAAAAGAAAATGGAGGAATAGCAAAAGTTGAAACTGCTCCTGCAGAAAAAATCATTACCACTTTATAAATTTTTTTCATTTAGTAATTAAAAAGCAGGCTGATCTAAATTTGAAATATTATTTAGACCAATTATTTTAACTAAAATTATTTTTCGAGGATCCGCTTCTAAAATTTCAAATTTCAATCCTGAAGGTGAATATCTTATAACCTCTCCTTTAACAGGAACCCTTCCTGCTATACTGATTATAAAACCTCCTAGTGTTTCAATTTCATCATTTAAATCTTCTTTCCTTATTGAGTTAATAAGATCTTCAAATAAATCAATCACTATTCTTGCTTCTACTATGATGGAGCCGTCTTCTATTTTATCTAACCTAATTTCTGAAGAAGATTCATGTTCATCTTCTATTTCACCAACTAACTCCTCTACTAAATCTTCAATGGTTACCAAGCCATCAATACCCCCATACTCATCCACAACAAGTGCTAAATGACGCCTTTTAACTCTCATTTCATACAACAAATCAAGAAGACTAATTGATGGTGAAACAAAAAAAGGTTTTTTTAGTAAAGATTTAATGTTTGGTTTTTCTTTTAGAGACAAGTTAGCAAGAACATCTTTAATATGCAGAATACCAACAATATCATCTAAACTTTCATTTCTGACTGGTACTCTACTATGATTGGTTTTTATCAATTGTTTAACTATATCTTTAAAATTATCAGACATTGCGACTGATACAATATTAACTCTTGGTACCATTACATCTGAAGCAGTAATTCCTCTAAGTCCCGCAAGATTTTTTAATAATTCATTTTCATGGCTTAGAGAGTTTCCATTCAAATCATCCGCACTAATTCTTTTAGCAACAAACTGCTCTAATTCTTTATCAAAATTTGTATCAATATTGTCTAGTTTATTTTTTTTAAAAAAACTGGGAAATTTAATTTTCATTTTTTATTTCATAAGGGTTAGATATACTTAATTTATTTAAGATACAAATTTCTAAATCTTCCATCATTCTAGCTTCATCTTCTGTCTTATGATCATACCCTAGTAAATGTAACAAGCCATGAATAAATAAGTGTGTCAAATGATCAATTGTACTTTTGTTATTTGCTTTAGCTTCTGATATAATCGTCTCTAGAGAAAATATAATATCACCTAAAAAAACATTTTTAAAATTTGTAGAAGTATCAGTTGACGACGGAAATGAGAGGACATTCGTAGGTTTATTAATCTTTCTGAACTGACTATTTAATTCCATAACTTTTTTATCACCAGAAAACATTATTGAAATCAAAATTTTATCTTCAGGAGTGATGTTTATGACCTCATCTGGAAATTCTTTTAAAATCTTATATATTTTTTTTTCAAAACTATTTACAAGATCTTGGCACCATAAGTCTGTATCTATATTGGCTTCAATTGTATAGAAGCTATCATTCCATATCTTATAACTGTTAACCAATTCTTTTTTCACACGAATAATTTTGTTTATAATTAATTTTTATTTTTTTGATCATAAGCTTTAATAATTTTTGCAACTATTGGGTGCCTTATCACATCCTCAGCTTCAAGAGATACTATCTTTATATCGTTAATTTTGCTAAGAATTTTTTGGGACTCTTGTAATCCGGAAATCTGGCCAGATGGAAGATCAACTTGGCTTAAATCACCATTTATTACCATTCGGGACCCTTCACCAATTCGTGTTAAAACCATTTTCATCTGTACTGAAGTAGTATTTTGTGCCTCATCAACTATAACGTAAGCATTATTAAAGGTTCTACCCCTCATAAAAGCCAAAGGAGCTATCTCAATTTCTCCAGACTGTATTTTTTTTTCTACCCTATCTGAAGGCATCATTTCATATAATGCATCATATATTGGTCTCAAATAAGGATCTATTTTTTCTTTCATATCACCTGGCAAAAAACCAAGTCTTTCTCCTGCTTCTACTGCAGGTCTAGTGAGTATTATTTTTTCAACCAATCCTTTCTTTAACATATCTATACCTTTAGCTACTGCCAAGTAAGATTTGCCTGTGCCTGCAGGTCCCAAACCAAATACTAATTCATAATTATTAAGTGCTTCAAAATAGCTATTTTGTCCCAAACTTTTTGGAATAATAGTTTTCTTCCAAGTTTCAAATTTGTATTTAATGACTTCTTTTGCTTTATTTGCATTTGAATTAACCTTCTTTTTCCTTTCAAACATCCTTAGCTCTGTTTGAAAATATGAAAAGTTTAGGTTTAAGTCTTCTATTTCTTGATTTGACAATTTATTATAGATATTTGTTAGAATAGTTTTTCCCAAATTTATATCTTTATTATCTCCAAAGATCTTAAATTGGTTTCCAAACTGGTTTATACTAACGTTTAATAATTTCTCAAGTTTTACTATATTTATACTATGCTGACCTATTAATAAGGCTAATAATGAATTATTAGGAAATTCAATTGTTATTTCTTCTTTATAAGATTGGTTGTTCAATATTAAAAAACTTTTAAATACTCTTATTTTGTATAATTATACCAGTTAAACTGTTTTGGAAAGCATCTGTTATGTCAATGTCAACTGTAGAACCAATTAAATCTGTATGCTCTGAATTAAAATAAATCGATTGATTGTAAGGTGACCTTCCCAAATACTGCCCCTTTTTTTTGCCATTTCTTAAAACTAAAACTTTCAAAGTTGAGTTTACAAATTTTTTATTAAATTCCATTTGTTGAGCTCTCAAAATTTCTTGAACCTCTTGTAATCTTGAATTTTTTATGCTCTCACCCACGTGATCATAAAAAGCACCAGCGGGTGTTCCAGGCCTAATAGAATACTTAAAAGAATAAGCTTGTGAGTATTTAATTTCACTTATTAAATCAATTGTTGCTTGATGATCTTTATTCGTTTCCCCAGGAAAGCCAATAATAAAATCACCCGAGATGGCTATTTCTGGTTTGTAATACCTAACCTTTTCAATAACTTTAATATATTCAAGCGCTGTATGTTTTCTATTCATTAATTTAAGAATGTTATTGGAACCAGATTGAATCGGGAGATGCAAATAAGGCATAAGTTTTTTTATATCTCTGTGAGCCTCTAAGAGTTCTAAATCCATATCTAAAGGATGAGAAGTAGTGTACCTTATTGACTCCAATTCTTTAATTTTGGCTAACTCATTTATTAATTTTCCTAACCCCCAAACACTTTTATCATAACCACTTCCATTCCAAGCATTTACGTTTTGTCCTAAAAGAGTAATTTCTTTTGCACCACCATCTATCAATTTTTTAGCTTCATCAATAATGGATTTAATTGGTCTTGAATACTCTGCGCCTCTTGTGTAGGGAACTACACAAAATGTACAAAATTTGTCACAACCTTCTTGAATAGTTAAAAATGCCGAGGGACCTCTATCAAAAAACTGATTTTCCAACTGATCAAATTTAGGTATTGTAGGAAAGTCGATATTTATATGTTTATTCTTTTTAATTGGATCAACTTTAGCTATCAGTTCAGGTAAATTTTGGTATGACTGAGGTCCTACAACTATATCTACCCAAGGTGACCTTTTCATTATTTCTTTACCCTGGGCTTGAGCCACACAACCTGCAACAGCAACTATAGACTTTTTACCAGTCTTTTCTTTCCTTAAATTTATTTGTTTTCTAATACGCCCAAGCTCTGAATAAGTTTTCTCAACCGCTTTTTCACGAATATGACATGTATTTAAGACAATCAAGTCAGCATCTTCAGCTGTATTATCTAACTCATAACCATGAGGCTTGAGTAAGTCTGTCATTCTTTCAGAATCATAAAAATTCATTTGACAGCCATGGGTTTTAATAAATAGTTTTTTCATTTACCTAGCTATTTAATTGAAATTATCTACTGCCAGTTATATTTATATATTGCAAGTTATTTTGATAAAACACTATTGTAATTTGTTTTGATAATTTTTTCTAAAAAATTATTTAAATCTTTTCTATTGGAAAATAATTTTGAATTAACTGGATCTGAAAAAATCAATCTTACCTTTATTGGTCTTAAACTTACCAAAGTTGATAAATGCGGTTGAAGTTCCATGTCACCATACCAAGCAATTACAGGTCTTAACCATCGATTAACTGGGATTCCATTTATTTCAGAGTATAAAAGTGTAATTGGTTGAATCAAAAAGTCTTCTTTTTCTACAGCTGATAATAAGCTTGATTTAAAACCAAGTACTCTATTGCCATCTGATGTAGTTCCTTCTGGAAAAATTAAAACTTGTTCTTTTAATAATAATGCTTTTTTGATTTTATTTATTTGGCTAATTGTATCATGCCTGTTTCTTTTTATAAAAATAGTTCTAGCAAGCTTAGCTAAAAAACCAAACAAATTCCAAGAGGCAACTTCTGATTTTGCCACAAATCTTAAAGGAAAATTTGATCCTAAAATAGGTACATCTAAATAAGATATATGATTACTTACAAAAAGATTACAATCTTTTGCTCTGTCTATATGGCCTTCTGTTTCAACCTTTACAGATAATAACCATAATAGTAGTTTATGGAATAAAATAGACAAATAATTTTGAATTGGTTTTACAAAATTACCCAAGAAAAAAGATATGGAAATTAATGGTATCGTTGAAATTATAAAAAATAAGAGTTTAAAATTAAAAATCAAGTGATCTAAAAAAGTTAAATCATCTATTGGGTTTGTATATGAATTTTGTTTAATTACATGCTTATCCATTTTAATTTAAGTATTTTTTTCTGTATTTTTCATCAATATCACTTGTGTTGACAACAACACATAGATCAATTGTATTAAAATTATGGTCAACATAAAAATTCTGACTTACCTTGCCTCCAATTCTAAGATATCCTTTTAAAAGAGGTGGAAGCTTTGCAAAGATTCTTAATTGGTTTGAGTTGTTTTCTTTTAATTTATAAACCGGGTAAATATTTTTATCAAAACTTTCAACTGATAAATGTTTGGGAAGACAAAAATTTTGCCTTAAGTAAGATAATTCATCGGAATATTTAGTTGGCTCTATTCCTGAAAAACTTGCACATCCCAATAATATTTTTATATCATATAATTTAACATACTCGGCAATTGCTTTCCAAAGTAAATTCATTATAGATCCATTTCTATAATCTTGATGAACACAAGATCTGCCTAGTTCTAATATATGTTTATCTTTATAATTATTGGTAATATTAATAAGGTTAAACTCAGATGATGAATAATAGCCTCCAAATAATTTAGCTACATCACCTCTTATTAATCTATAAGTTCCAACAATTTTATTTTTTGTGTTTTTTTTATCTAAAACAATTAAGTGATCAGCATATTTGTCTATTTTGTCATAGTCTAATTTGATTATTTTTTTTGTAAAAGTTGGTTTGGCTTTTTTTTCTTTATAAAAAACAGAATACCTAAGAGCCTGAGCCTGCTTTAATTCTGACTTTGTTTCTGCTAATTTAATAGAATAGTTCTCAGATTCTAATATTATAAATGAATTACTGGGTAAAATAGGTTTAGAAAAGAAAATCTTTGGATCAAAAGAATATTTCATTCTATCTTTTTTAAAAGTGTTTAAACCTACAGTATCTTTTACTTTGTTTAAAAACATTTCATCACCATCAAATTTACTTTACCCACAATACAAGAAAGCTATTGCATTTTTATTAAGGTTCACATGATAGTCTCAATGCATCAGTTCTAGAGTTGTTTTTCAAAATATAATAATTTTTTCTTATTCCAATCTTCTTAAAACCATTTTTAATATAAAAATTTATGGCTATTTTATTAAGACAAGAAACTTCTATAAATATTTTTTTTATGGGTAGACTTTTAATTTTTTGAATTAAGTATGAACCATAGTTTTTACCTTGATGAGATTTCATTATACCTAATTTAATAATCTCAACTTCGTCTTTGACATGGAAATAACAAATATAGCCTATTAAATAGTCTCCATGAATTTTCCAAGTTTTAAATGATTTTTGTGAATTCATAGTCTCTAAGTCATTTATTGATAAAGGAGAATCAAAAAGATTTTTTTCTATATCTGCTATGAAAGGGTATTCAGATTTTTTACATTGACTAATTTTTAACTTCATTAATTAATATCTGCAAATCTTACATACAAAGGTTTAAATTTATTATAGCCAATTTTTGATTGAGTAATATTAGCTTTGCTATTTATCAAAGAATAAGACAGTTTTGCAACACCTAGAGCATCAGAAAATTGATTTTTTGATTCTAATAAATGTAAATTCATTCTTTCGTTTACTAGTAATTTCTGATTATGACCAACAAACAAAATATCTTTTGTGTGTAAGTTGTTTTCTAATAAATATTTTTTTAAATCTTGAACTTTAACTGTTTTAATCTCGTTTGTTGGATTAAGTTTTGAATTATTTTCGAAATCACCTATCTCAAAAGTTTGGAGAAAAGGTTCTTGTCTTTTTGAGTCTATAGACGAAACAATATATTTTATATTTTTTATTTCAGCCTCTTCTATAAATGACATTGCTAGTGCGGCTAATGAGTTTATGCCAATACTTTTTATATGTTTATTGGATATTATAATTCCTTTTGCCGCTGCAATAAGGGTTCTAATGCTTGTAAAGCTTCCAGGACCACATCCTATAGCTAAAAAAGATATATCTTTAAGGGTTATAGTATTTTTTTTTAAGAAGTTATTAATCGAAGGAATTAAAATTTCCGACAAATCATTTTTAAATGATAATGAAAAATTACTAATTAACTTTCCATCATTTAAAAGACAGAGAGTTAATTTTAAAGAGTTGCTTTCAATAGCAAGTATCATAATTTTCTTTTTTCTAAAATTTAAAAAATTTCTATAATTATATGAAATTTCAATATATATCTAAACAAATTTGAAATTTCTTAATATCAAACTTTGAGGAAAATATGCATTACTTTTTAGTATTTTTATTTCTAATATTCCCCAAAATATCAATTTCACAAACAACTGAAATAAAAGAAATATCTAAAGCCAACTACGTGTCTGTTATTATGTATCACAGATTTGGAGATAGTAGATATCCCTCCACAAATATAACAAAAGAACAATTTGAAAAACATATTAAAGAAATAACCAAACCAAAATATAATGTAATAGATATCAAAAAAGCTCTAGAAGCCATCAATGAAGAAGAACTTACTAAGGATAGATCCATTGTGATAACCATAGATGACGCTTATTCCTCCGTCTTTGATTATGCCTGGCCAATATTGAAAAAACATAATCTACCTTTTACTTTATTTGTGTCTACAGACGTAATAGATAACAAAATACCTGGGTATATGAGTTGGGAAGAAATCAGGATATTAAGAGACAATGGAGTTGTTATAGGAAGTCAAACAAAGTCACATCCACATTTACATAAGTTAAACAAGTCACAAGTAATTAATGAACTTTCAGTTTCTAATAAAAGGTTTGTTGATGAAATCGGAAGTAAACCCTCATATTTTGCTTATCCATACGGAGAATATAGTTTAGAAGTTCTAGAATTAGTTAAAGCGAACGGTTTTTTAGCAGCATTCGGTCAGCATTCAGGAGTTGCTCACAAAAGTCTTGGTCTATATGAATTACCTCGTTTTGCCATGAATGAGCAATATGGAGGGATGGATAGATTTATTTTGGCATTAAATGCCTTACCTATCCCAATTTCTGATCTTTCCCCTATAGATCCAATCATTAATAAAAACCCTCCTAATTATGGGTTCACGTTATCCAAATCTATACAACCCAAGAATGCAGTGAAATGTTTCGCAAGCAAGGGTATCAAATCTGAAACAATGAGATTAGGTAAAACAAGAATAGAAGTTAGGTTAAGAAAGCCTTTTCCAATAGGTAGGGGTAGAATAAATTGTACAATGGCTGCTGACGATAATAGATGGAGGTGGTTAGGAAGACAATTTATTATCAAATAAAATGTTAATTATTCTAGAACTAAATTCTCAAACCTTTCCAATTTATTAAATTTTATCATATCTTTAACTTTAGTTACGTATTGATAACCTATTTCAGCATAACCACTCAAAAAATTTGCTGCCTCATAGCCAGTTATAGGATCTCCATTTCTATATTTTTTATTTCTATAATTTCTCATTTCATTATATGCCTCATGTCTATTTAAATTCAAAATATAAGAATTTAGAGAGGCTGATATATTACTAAAGCTTTTAACTGCATAATTTGCATCTAATTTTTCTTGTGGTTTAATTCCTATTCCTTTTTGCCATGTCCATTCTCCAAATAAAGCATTTCCTTCTTTAGCAAATCTGGAACTCCCCCAGCCACTTTCTATAATTGCTTGAGCAAGGATCATTGAGATTGGAATCTTGTTAACTTTAATAAGTAATTTAGATTTTATTTCTTCTACTTGTTTGACACTTAGCTTAGCAAAATTGATTTTTTTATAATCTTTAATCTTATATCTTTTTGAAAAATACTCTATTTGGGATAAATCATTTGAACTAATAGCATCTTTTATAAATTCTCTTTCTTCTAAAACTAATTCATTACCTCTCAAAGCAATAGGTAATAAAATACTTATGAAAATATTTTTTTTATCAACAGTATTAATTTCATTCATTTTTTTTGGTATATGATTAAAAAACTCTCTTGAAACAGTTCCTTTTTTATGAACTTGGGTTAGAGTTTTTTTTGACCATTCAAGAACAAAATCATTATTATTTATTTGTTCGTCTGTAAATTCAATACTATGCTTTTTTAATTTTGTTACATTAAATTCATATTGTTTTTGCAGCAATTGGTCTGGATCAGGTTTTTTATCTTTTGGAACTAAAAAGCCTAAAATAAAAAGAGTAAGTGTTATTAAAAAAAAATAAAGATCATACGCGTACCTAGAACTGTTATGTCCGACTATAAAACTTTTAAATTTAGTGAACATAAAATTGAATTTAGTTATAGTTCCGCAGCTCGCACCTCTGTAACCTCTGGTATATAATGCCTTAGCATATTTTCTATACCCATTTTTAAAGTAGCAGTGCTTGAAGGACAACCTGCACAAGCACCCTTCATTTGCAAAGTTACTACTCCTGATTCAAATGAACAAAAGGAGATATCGCCTCCATCCATCGCAACAGCTGGTCTTACACGAGTTTCTAACAAGTCTTTAATCTGTTTTATTGTCTCACTGTCCTCAGAATTAGTATATTCTGTGTTATCTTCTTCGCTCTTGTTTAGAACTGGAAGTCCACTTGAAAAGTGTTCCATTATACCAGTAAGTATAGAAGGTTTAAGAACATTCCAATCTAATTCAGATTGTTTTGTTACAGAAATAAAATCAGATGCTAAAAACACTCTGCTAACACCATCAATTGTAAACAATCTTGAAGCAAGTGGTGAATCATTTGCGGAGTCTGAACTAGAAAAATCTGCTGTACCTTTATTTAAAATTGTAGTTCCAGGCATAAATTTTAATGTGTCTGGATTAGGTGTGTCTTCTGTTTGAATAAACATATTTATTCTCCTTACTTACATCATATAGTGTATTTTTTTAAAATTCCTATATTTTTTTAACATTAATTAATAAAGCCAACTAAATTTTTAACCTTTTTTAATACTGGTTCTGCAATATTTTTGGCTTTTTCTTCTCCAATTTTCAAAATTTTGTCTATTTCTTTAGTATCTTTTAATAAAACTCTCATTTCTGATGAAATTGGGCTTAATGTCTCTACTGCTAATTCAATTAGTAGAGGTTTAAAATGTGAAAAACCTTTTCCACTAAACTGTTCCAAAGTAATTGATATTGTTTGAGACGATAAAGCTGCATAAATATTAAGGAGATTTAATGCCTCTGGCCTGGATTTTAATTCATCCATTGTTTCTGGTAAAGGGTTAGGATCTGTTTTTGCTTTTTTGATTTTATTAGATATTTGTTCCTTAGTATCTGTTAGGTTAATGCGTGACGCATCAGATGCATCAGATTTGCTCATTTTTTTTGTTCCATCTCTTAAACTCATAACGCGTGTAGCTGTACCCAGTATTTGAGGTTCAGGTAAACTAAAAAAGTCTTCCTCGTTTTCCTTAGTAAACATACTGTTAAAAGCAGAAGCTATATCCCTTGCTAACTCTATATGTTGTTTTTGGTCCTCACCTACGGGAACATGGGTAGCTTTATAAAGTAAAATATCTGCCGCCATTAAAACAGGGTAACTATAAAGACCTACAGTAGCTTTTTCTCTATTTTTCCCTGCTTTTTCTTTAAACTGTGTCATTCTGTTTAACCAGCCAATTCTACAAACACAATTAAAAATCCAGGCTAATTCGGTGTGTTCTTTTACCGAGGATTGATTAAACAAAATAGATTTTTTAACATCTACTCCTGATGCAATAATAGCAGCTGTTACCTCATGAATTGAATCTCTTAATTTCATTGGGTCTTGAGGGACGGTAATGGCATGCAAATCAACAATTGAGAAAATTGAAGGAATGTCTCTTTGGAGATTTACCCAATTTTTAATTGCGCCCAGATAATTTCCAAGATGAAGATTGCCAGTAGGTTGAATACCAGAAAAAATTCTTTTTTGGTTATTAGTTATCTCATTTTTCATATATTATTTAGCTTTCTTAAATTTAGAAATATAAAAGTTTAACAATTGTTGAGGAATATATCCTAAAATAAAAGTTGTCAAAACATACGTTAAAAGACCAAAAAACACTATAACACTTATCGATAATATTTCGTTAATTTGATAAATTAATAAAATATGAAAAAATAATTTCATAATTGCCAACATTATAAGAGATACCATAAAAATTTTAAAAAAATAAACCACTAGTGAATTAAAACTCAAATGCCTGTTAAGTTGGTTATTACCTGACTTTAAAATCTTGCCACCTTTAATTAATAATAATAGATAAATTATCACACCAATCCAGGACGATATTGAAGTCGCAAGAGCTATACCAGCATGACGCCAATAATACATAAACAATATTGATAGAAACACATTAAGAGTTAATAAAATGATACCAACATATAATGGAGTTTTAGTGTTACCTTCAGCAAAAAATGCAGGTTGACATGATTTAAGTATAATAAAGGCAGGAATACCAAATGAGTAAGCAATTAAGGCATAAGATGTTTGAGTTGTTTCTAAGGAAGTAAACTCACCTCTTTCAAATAAAACTCTAATAAATAAGTCAGAGAAATTTATAAAAACTACAGCGGTTGGAATGGAAAAAAAAAGTCCAATTGTAAAAGACGTTATTAGGTCGTTTGAAAAACTCTTTTTGTCTTTACTTGCATTTGATTTTGACAAAGAGGTTAGCAAAACTGAACCTAAAGCTATACCAATTATGCCTAATGGTAACTGAGCAATTCTATCTGCAAAATAAAGAAAAGATATTGACCCGAACCCTAATAGACTTGCTAGGATGGTGTCCACCAATAAATTAATCTGTAAGATGCCACCTCCAAAGGCAGCAGGTAAAAATTTGTTCCAGGTTTTTTTTAAATAAAATTTAATTTCATTTTGGTCCTTTAGAATATCCTTTTTATTATTTATTTTTTCAACTTCCATAAAATTGAAGTTTTTAATAATTACTATCATAAAGACTAATTGGAAAAAACCAGCCAATACTGTTCCTATGGCAAGAGGGAGAGATTTAATTATCAAATCTTCACTGATAAAAAAACAACTTATTATTAGACAGGAATTTAAAATTATAGGTGTAAAGGATAAAGCCCAAAATTTACCAGAAACATTTGTTGCAACTCCTAATAATGCAACAATTGAAACTAACGGCATAAAAAAAATTGTTATCCTAGTCATAACTATTATTTGATTCATAATGACATTATTATTTGAGAAACCTGGAGCTAAAAAATAAACCACAAAAGGCATAATAATTTGAAAAATGATTACAATGAAACAAAGTAATATTGCTAACCTAAAAATTAATGATCTAAGAAATTTATCTGCTAAAAGTTTACTTTTTTGTTCTTTTAATTTTGAGTAGATTGGTACAACAGCTGACGTTAACGCACCTTCTGCCGTTATACGTCGAAACAAATTTGGTAATTTAAATGCAATAAAAAATATATCTGAAAAAATTCCAGCTCCTAAAAAAGCAGCAATAAAAATATCTCTAATGAAACCAGATATACGACTCATGAATGTTAGTATTGCGGATTGTGCAAAACCTCTAATAAAAAAAGAATTTTTATCTTTCATACATTAACTCAAGGTTTAATAGTTTGATTTGCTGGGTCCGACTCTTCAAGAATATTAAAAATGCTATTTCTAACTTTTTCTATTGTTGTATTATCCTCTATTTTTAAACCAAACGCATTTTTTAAATAAAAAATATCAACAACCCTATCTCCATAAGTTGAGACATTGGCAGTATTAATCTGACATCCTAAATTTGTTATAATTTTTGTTATTCTATATAACACTCCTGGAGCGTTTTTACATTTTACCTCTAAAATTGTATAATTATTACTTGTTTTATTATCAAAAATTACTCTAACTGGAGCCTTAATGGCTCTATATCGAGCGGGAGTTTCTTTCCATTTGATATTTAATTCTTTTTCTACGTTTAGACCACCTTCTAAGCCTGTTGATATATTTTTAATTAATTTTTTTCTGATATAATCATCAGCTATTGGTTTCTTGTCTTTATTTTGCAAATAAAAAGTATCTAGCGCATACCCGTCAGATCTAGTAATTATTTTAGCGCTAACGACATCAAAACCAGAGGCGGCTACTAAACCGGAAATTAGAGAAAATAAACCGTGATGATCTGGCGCAATAACTAAAAGTTCGGTGGCTTCAATTTTTGCTTCACCGAAGACGTGTACTTTAAACTTTAAACCTTCGTTTTCCATTTTAGAATAAATTTGAAAATGATCTATAATCGTCGAAAGATTAAATATCTGCCAATAATTTGAATAATATTTCTTTGAATAATTAATGAAATCTTTTTGTAAATATCCATTTTTCAAGAAGTATTTTTCAAGAGAGTTCTTTGTATCTAACGTACTTTGAATTGTTACCAAAGAAGATTTTTTCTTTTTAAGAAAATCTAATGACTTCAAAAATAGTTCTGAAATAAGAGAACCTTTCCAATCATTCCATATCTCAGGGCCAACACCTTTTATATCAGCGACAGTCAAAACTAATAATAGCTTTAGCCTTTCTACTGTCATTACATTATTAGAAAAATCTTCTATAATTTTAGGATCACCTAACTCATATCGAAAAGCTATCTTGCTCATTAGTAAATGATTTAACACTAACCACTCAACAGTTTTAGTTTCTTCTTTGTTAAGGCCTAACCTAGGACAAACTACAGAAGCTATTATTGCACCATTTTCTGAGTGATCTCCTTTCTTACCTTTTGCTATGTCATGCAAAAACATAGCTACGAATAAACATCTATATGAGTTGATTTGTAAAATAACTTCACTGGCAAGAGGAGCAAAAGTTTTAAACTTTCCATTTTTTAAAGAGTGAAGGTTAGAAATTGTAAAAAGGGTATGCTCATCAACTGTAAAAGAGTGGTACATGTCAAACTGCATAAGACACACAATTTTCTGAAACTCTGGTATGAATTTACCTAGCACATTGGATTCATTCATAGCCCTTAACGTTCTAGACGGGTCTTTTTCACTGGTTAAAATATCCAAAAATAATTTATTCGCTTGAAAATCATGTCGAACTTCACGATTTATTAAAGATGTTAAGCTGGCTACTTGTCTTATTGTTTTAGGGTGAATATCTATATTTTTGTTATGGGAAATATGAAATAACTTTAATATATTGATAGGATTTTCAGAAAAAATTTCTTTGTTTTTTGTAAACAAGCGTCCTATAGATATAGAAAAAGGTTCTACATTTACCTTTTTTTTAAAACTCAAAAAATTTAATCGTAGGGGTTTATTAAATTCAGCTTCAATCTCAGCACAAAAAATTCTTGTCAAGTTACCAACTGCTTTTGTCGCAAGAAAATACCTTTTCATAAACCTCTCGACATCTTTATGAGTTAGGGTGTTTTTGAAGTTCATAATACTAGCAATTTCAAGTTGAGCATCCATTGCCAGTCGATCATCTTCTCTTTTGGCTCTGAAATGAAGGTGGCACCTTACAGATAAAAGAAATCTTTGAGCCTCTGCAAATGCAAATGCTTCACGTTTTGACAAAACACCCATATTTATTAATTTAGAAATAGAGTCTATTTGATACACAAATTTAGATATCCAACCAAGTGTATGAATGTCTCTTAAACCGCCTTTACCATCCTTTACGTTTGGCTCAACAACATATCTAGATCCTCCAAATTTATTATGTCTAAAGTCAGATTCTTCTAACTTTGCATGAACAAAATCTAGCGTCCTAGTACTATTGATTAAGCTTTTAAAGTTATCATTTAATGCGTCAAAAGCTTCTTGATTTCCAATTATTAACCTTTTTTCAAGTAAACTAGTAGAAATGGTCAAATCCTCACTACTTTTTTGAATACAGTCTTGAATTGATCTGGTAGAATGACCGACTGTAAACCCTAAGTCCCATAGAAAATAGAGTATTGATTGAACAACATTTTCTATTTTTTGATTATCACTTTTATTTAAAAAATCTGGTAATAAGAACAATAAGTCTAGATCCGAATATGGTGCCAACTCCCCACGACCATACCCACCAACAGCAACCATCGAAAACCTATAACTGTCGTCATTGAAAATAGATAAGTAAATATTTTTAAATATGACTTTTAATAGACTATCTATTAAAATTACATTTTGACCAACGCACAAAGAACCATCAGAGGTTTTTAAAAAATTTTCCCTTATTAATTCTTTTTTATTATCAAAGTCTTTTTTTAGTTTTTTAAAAAGTTTTTCTTTAAACAGTTTTTTATCAACTTCATTTAATAAAAAATCTTGAATTTCATATAGTTTTTGAGAATTTTTTTTTGCATAAATTATTGGCTCTATACTTTGAAACCATAAAGAGTTTTGATTAAGATTTTTGTCTGCTAAAAAATTACTCGGAATTATTTTTTCAAATTTTTTTTTATGAAAAAGAGTAAAAGTATTTTTGAAAGTAATTTTAGTCATTAGAGTTTCTTAATAATTTAAGTTTGTTTAAAATATTTAATGAATCAAGTGGGCTCATATTATTAATATCAATCTTATCAAATTCTTCAAAAAATTTTTCAGATACTTTAATTTCTGAACTTTGTGTTTTATCAATTTTTTTTAAATTTTTATTTTTCTTATCATTTTCAAGATGATTCAAAATCTGTGAGGCTTTTTTAGTGACGGAAAAAGGTAGTCCGGCTAATTTTGCGACATGTATACCGTATGATTTATCTGCTTCTCCATCTAAAATTTTGTGCATAAAGATAATTGAGTTATTCCATTCCTTAATTGACATTTTGTGACATGATATGTTGTTTAGGCTTTCTTTAAGTTCTGTCAATTCATGGTAATGAGTAGCAAAAAGTGTTCTTGGTTTTATGACATTATGTAGATGTTCTAACACTGACCAAGCTATGGCCAAGCCATCAAAGGTAGCTGTTCCCCTTCCTATTTCATCAAGAATAACCAAAGACCTGTCAGTGGAGGTGTTTAAAATTAGAGAAGTCTCAATCATTTCAATCATAAAGGTAGATTGACCTTTTGCTAAATCATCAGAGGCGCCAACACGCGAAAATATTTTATCAACAAGACCTATATTTGCTTTTTGGGCTGGAACAAATAACCCAGCTTGGGCCATAATTACAATCAAAGCGTTTTGCCTCAAATAAGTTGATTTTCCTGCCATGTTGGGACCCGTAATAAGCCATATTATTTCTTCCTTATTTAAAGAACAATTATTTGAGACAAAAGAATTTTTATGAAATCTCATGTTTTGTTCAACAACAGGATGTCTGCCTTCATATATTTCTAAAACTTTTTCTTTTGACATTTTCGGACATGTATAATTTCTATCGCTGACCTGATTACTAACCATAATAGCGATATCTAACTCTGAGATTGAGTGTGCTATACTTAATATACTTTGTCCTTTATGAATTATTTCATTGATGAATTTATTAAAAATTTCATTCTCTATTTTAATAGCCTCATCAAATGAGTTTAATATTTTTGTTTCTAAATCATTTAGTTCAATGGTGGTAAATCTTGATGTTTGAGCAGTCGTTTGTCTGTGGATAAACATATCTACATTTCTTATAGATTGATCATGAATAGCCCTCACTTCGATGTGGTAACCTAACATTCTGTTATGCTTAATTTTTAATGAGTTAATATTTGTTAGTTCGGAATATTTTTTTTGAAGTTTTGATATTTGTTCAATTTCACTACTTCTAAGCATTCTTAAATAATCAAGCTCAGCATCAAAGCCGTCTCTAATGAAGCCTCCTTCTTTTGAAGACAAAGGAAGCTCTTGTTTTAGTGAATTTTTAATTTTTAAGAATAAACTATAATCTATGTTAATATTAGAAATAATTAAGTTTAAAAGGGATGGTTTTGTTTCAGAACATTCTCCGGATGTTAAGGTTTTTAAAATATTTTCAACATTCAGGAGACCTTCTGAAAGTGACAAAAGATCTTTTGGGGTACCTCTTAACAAAGATATTCTTGATAAAGATCTCTCAAAATCTGGTATGTTTTTGAGAAAGATTTGATAGTCAGCAATTTTACTACTTGATATTAAAAACCAATTTATTAAATCATGTCTATCTTTTATATGATTTATTTGAAAAAAAGGCTCTATTAACCTTTGTTTTAATAAACGAGAACCACCAGCTGTTTTCGTCTCGTCAATACAGGATATTAAGCTGCCTTCAGTTTCTCCTGACAGGTTTGTTAGGATTTCAAGAGATTTTTGAGTAAAGTAATCAATCTCTAAATTCTCGCTATCTGTTTCAGATTGAATTAAAGAAAGCAATGGAATTTTTCCACACTGCGTTAACTTTAGATATGATAACAAAACTCCTGCCGCTATAATTTCACCTTCATTAAACGTTCCCAAACCTTCAATAGAATGAATTTCATAATATTTACATATTTGTTCTAGTGAAGATTTAAAATGAAACAAACTAGGCGACTGCTTTTTTAAAAGATGATGCCACTCTTCTGCGATTATATTAAATTCTATATCGTCAGAAACTAAAATTTCTGAGAAATTCATTCTCAATAAAAAGTTTGTCAGGACTTGCTTTTGATTAGAGAGATTTTTCTGTTTTGATAGTTGTCTTGATTTAAAGCATCCTGTAGAAATATCAACCCAAGCTATACAAATTGAATCTTTTAAAATTGATATTGCACCTAAAAAATTATTCTTTGTTCTCTCTAACAAAATATCTTCTGTTAGAGTGCCAGGAGAAATTATTCTAACCACCTCTCTTTTAAGGGGACCTTTCTTGAGTTTTGACTTAGCTTCCTCTACTGTCTCAGTTTGTTCACAAACAGCTACATTAAAGCCTTTTTTGATTAATTTTGGTAAATAATTATCAGCTGAATGGAAAGGCACACCACACATTGGAATATCTTTGCCATTTGACTTCCCACGTTTTGTTAGCGCAATATCTAGAGCCTTTGAAGCAACAACCGCGTCTTCAAAGAATAACTCATAAAAATCACCCATTCTGTAAAATAATAAAGCGTCTCTATGTTGATTTTTAATCGCTAAATATTGTTCCATCATTGGAGTATTTACGCTTTTCAAAATAAACTGGTTTCCTTTTAAAGTTAAATGTTCTAATTAAAATTGTTATTAAATAAAATTTAGTTAAGATATTTTTAGCAAATTCATTTAAAATATAAATGGGATTATATTAAGTTTTAGAGGATAAAATGTCTACTAACAAAAAAGAGAATACTGCCCAATCTAATTTAGAAAAAGAAGCTTTAGAATATCATAAAAAGGGACGCCCTGGGAAACTGGAGATCACACCGACAACACCTTTAATAGGATCGCATGATTTATCATTGGCTTATTCTCCTGGGGTGGCAACTCCTTGTCTTGAAATTGAAAAAAGTCCTGACACAATTTATGATTATACCTCAAAAGGCAATCTAGTAGCTGTTATTTCAAATGGTACAGCTGTCTTAGGTTTAGGAAATATTGGCGCAGCGGCATCTAAACCTGTTATGGAAGGTAAAGCTGTATTATTTAAAAAATTTGCAGATGTAGACGGAATTGATTTAGAGATAAATACAGAGGATACTGATAAATTTGTTGAAGCTGTTTCTTTACTCGAGCCTACTTTTGGAGGAGTAAATCTTGAGGACATTAAAGCACCAGATTGTTTTATAATAGAACAGAAGTTAAGAGAAATCATGAAGGTTCCGGTTTTTCATGATGATCAACATGGAACAGCAATTGTTACTGCTGCTGGTGTAATCAATGCACTTCACCTTACAAATAGGAATATAAAAGACACGACATTTGTATGTAATGGAGCGGGAGCGGCTTCAATTGCCTGTGTAGAGCTTTTGAAAGCAATGGGTGCTCAAAGTCAAAATGTTATTTTAGTTGATAGAGAAGGTGTAATATTTACTGGTCGACAAACTAATATGAATCAGTGGAAATCAGGACATACAACTGATACAAAATCGAGAACATTAGAAGAAGCCCTTAAAGGCGCAGATGTATTCTTAGGTCTTTCCGTACCAGGGTCTGTCACCAAAAAAATGGTAAAGAATATGGCTGATAAACCTATAATATTTGCTATGGCAAATCCTATACCAGAAATTATGCCTGAAGAAATTAAAAGTGTTAGATCAGATGCTATCATCGCCACAGGGCGGTCTGATTATCCCAATCAGGTCAATAATGTTCTTGGGTTCCCTTATATTTTTAGAGGCGCCCTTGATGTTCGAGCAACTACAATTAATGAAGAAATGAAGATTGCTGCTGCAAAAGCCATAGCATCATTAGCCAGAGAGGATGTGCCAGATGAAGTAAATGCTGCTTATCACGGAGTACAATTACATTATGGTAACGACTACATAATACCAGCTCCATTTGACCCAAGGCTTATATCTTTTGTTTCATCAGCAGTTGCGAAAGCTGCTATGGATAGTGGTGTTGCCAAAAAACCAATTAAAAATATTGATATATACAAAAGAGAGTTAGAGGGTAGAACCAACCCAATTGCATCTATATTAGAACCTATTAAATCCAGAATTAAAAATAAAAAACAAAGAGTTGTATTTGCAGAGGGAGAAGAAGAAAAAACCATCAGAGCTGCATTATCATTTTACAATTCAGGATTTGGGATACCTATCCTCATTGGAAGAGAAAACATAGTTAAAGAAACTATGAAAAAAGTAAATTTAGAAGGTTTGAGCGAGCTTATTATTCATAATTCTAGATTGAGCAAAAATAATAAAAAATATACAGATAATCTATACAAACTTCTTCACAGACAAGGTCATTTAAGAAGAGACTGTCAAAGATTGATAAATCAAGATAGAAATGTATTTGCTGCATCTATGGTATCTTGTGGTGATGCAGATGCAATGATTACTGGTGTTACCAGACCATTTGGTAGATGTTTTAATGATATTACAAAAGTAATTTCTTCTTCTAAAGACCAAGGTTTTTTATCAATGTCAATGATGGTTTCTAAAGAAAGAACCGTATTCATTGGAGACGTAAACATTCATGACACACCAAATGCTGAACAATTAGCTAATATTGCAACAGGAGTAGCTAACACTGTAAAAAACCTTGGTTATACGCCCCGTGTGGCTTTACTTTCATTTTCGAATTTTGGAAGTCTTTCAAGGCCTAGCTCCGAAAACTTGAAACAAGCTGTAAAAATTTTAGATGCAAGAAAGGTGGATTTTGAGTTTGATGGAGAGATGACCCCTGAGGTTGCTCTAGATTATGATCTTATAAAAGAGAATTATCCCTTCTGTAGACTTTCTGGCCCTGCCAATGTCTTAATTATGCCTAGTCTTTTAGCAGCTAATATTTCATTTAAATTACTACAGAAAATTGGAAATGGTTCTGTTTTAGGGCCATTGATGATTGGTGGTGAAAAGCCTTTTCAAATAGTTCAAATGGGATCTTCAGTATCTGATATAGTTAACTCTGCATCTATCTCAGCATATAATGCGTTATATACAAAATAAGTTCCTATTTAAGAATTTTCTTAAGGGATATTTTCGGCCTAGCTCCATAATGTGTAATAATTTCAGCAGCAGCTTTGCTTCCAATATCGCCACATTCTTTAATCGACTTATTATTTGCTAAACCATACAAAAAGCCGGACGCATATAAGTCACCTGCGCCTGTAGTGTCTACTAGTTTTGTTACTGTAATTGGATCAATAGAAAAGGAATTATAACCTTTAAAAACAATAGAACCTTTTGAGCCTAACGTAATAGCTCCTGTTTCAACATCTTTTAAAATTTCACTTAAACTTCCTTCCAGGTCATTTTGATAAAGGCTCTTAATTTCAGACTCGTTAGCAAAAATAATGTCAACATATTGCTCAATAAGGTTATTAAAATCTTGTCTATGTCTATCTACACAAAATTGATCTGATAAGCTTAAAGCAATCTTGCAGTTGTTAGCTCTAGCTAATTTACAACAATCGTAAATCGCTTTTTTGGCCTCAGTTTGATCGAACAAATAACCTTCAATATAAATATAATTACTCTTTAAAATTAGAGTTTCATTAATAGAATTAACATTAAAGTTTACACTAGCACCAAGAAAAGTGCTCATGCTTCTTTCAGCATCAGGCGTCACTAAAATTATGCTTTTCGAAGTCTGATCTTTTGAAGAAGTTTCCTTCTTTTCGAAAAAGACACCAGATTTGTTAATGTTTCTAGCAAACAAGTCTCCATACTCATCATTACCAACCTGTCCAATAAAGTATGAGTTGCCTCCAAAGGAGCTGTAACCAACAGCTGTATTTGCTGCACTGCCACCAGAAATTACAGTTGGGTTTTTTATCTTCTCTAAAAACTTTTCAACCATCTTCTCATCAATGAGTTGCATAGAACCTTTTTGAACATTTAAATCATTTAAAAATTCATCTGAAGTTTGCCAAAGAATATCAACAATAGCGTTGCCGATGAATGTAATATTATTTTTTATATCGTTCATTTTTTCCTCAAAAAATACTTTTAAATAGACTTAATAAAAATAATATTTATGAATATCACTTATGAATATTATTACTAATAAAATTATCTTTATTTTTTTAACATTTTTGTTTTTTAGCTCATGTAACACGATAGAAAATAAAGAAAAAATTTTTAAAGCAGGAAGCTTATCAAATGATTCACTTAAGCTTCAACAAAATAGTGCGTTAAATGAATCAGAACAAAAAATTAAAAATGAAAAGAGACTAACCTCTCCAGAGATGGCTCCAATAAAGACACCTGTAGAAAAACCAAAAGTAAAAACTTTAATATTAAATAAAAAAATTAAGCTTCCAAAAAGAAACAGGTTTAATTTTAATTCAATCAAAAATTTTTCTGAAACTGATCTTATAAAAAAGATCGGAAAAAGTAGTTTTATCAAACAAGAAGGAAAGCTAAAAAACTATCAATATTATTTTACCAAATGTTTTTTAGATGTTTTCCTTATAAACAAAAATAATAATTTCTACGTTAACCTAGTTAAAGCTAGACCCACTAAATTAAATGGAAAATTAAACATTAATGATTGTTTAGAGGAGATTGAAAAAAAGTTGAATTAACCTAACCACCATTTTTTAAAACATCTAGTAAAGTATATAAACCAGGCTTTGCTTTTGCCGCCCACAAAGAGGCTCTCAAAGCCCCAGCTCCAAAAATTGATCTGTCAGTTGCCTTGTGAGCTAACTCTAACCTTTCAGCAGTATTAGAAAATAAAACTGTATGCTCTCCAACAACATCACCACCTCTTAAAACAGCAAACCCAATTTCACCCGAACCCCTTTTGCCTACAATTCCATTTCTTGAAACCGCCTTTACACTTGATAAGTCTTGACCTCTAGCTTCTGAAGCAGATTTGCCAAGCATTAAAGCGGTGCCTGAAGGGGCATCAATCTTATGTTTATGATGCATTTCTAATATTTCAATGTCCCATTCTTTTCCCAAAGATTTAGTAGCATCTGCTACTAGACTTGATAATAACGTTACTCCAATGGAAAAATTTGCAGAGTAAACGATTGGTATTTTTTTTGATAGGTTTAATAGTTCTTTTTCTTGTTGATTATCTAAACCTGTAGTGCCTATAACAATAGACATATTATTTTCATAGCACTTTTTTGCATGAAACATGGTGGCCTCAGGTACTGTGAAATCAATAAGAACGTCTGAGTTTTCAAAAAGTGACATAGGGTCTGATTGTAATTCCAGAGAGATTTTTCCTTTCCCAACTAAATTACCTATATCTAACCCAACCTCTTCTTCGTCTGGCAAACAAGTTGCACTGCTAATTTTGTAATTATCACTGTCTAGTATTAGTCGAAGGAGAGTTTTACCCATACGACCATTGCCACCAGGAATAGAAACAGAGATTTTATCCATAATAAACCTATATAAAAACTATTTGGAGAATATATGGTCAGATCTGTTTACTCAATCATTTTTTTAAATCTAGTAGTCTTGGGGCTTATTTTAGAAACACCTAATTCATTTATCTGTTTAAACAAGTCCTCTTGTTTTCTAGATAATCCAACAGGGGTTTCTACGTTGATTTGAACATACTGATCACCCCTAGATCCACCTCTTAAACCAGGCATGCCTTTGCCTTTCATTCTTAAACGTGTCCCACTTTGAGTACCAGAGCCTAAATTCATTTTTGCTTTGGATCCGTCAATACATGGAACCTGAATTGAGTTACCTAAGACAGCATCTATAAAAGATACAGGGACTTCTATAAAGGTATCTTTCCCATCTCTTTGAAATAACGAATGTTCTTTTATATCTATAAATATATATAAATCTCCAGGAGATGATCCCCTTGCCCCAGCTTCACCTTCTCCGGAAAGACGAATTCTTGTTCCATTATCAACCCCTGCAGGAACATTTACAGATAATTTTTTATTTTTATTAACACGTCCTTGACCATTACAAGGTCTACATGGATCACCAATAATTTCTCCAACACCTGAACATGAAGCACAAGTTCTTTCTATTGTAAAAAAACCTTGCTGAGCCCTAATTTTACCATATCCTCCGCATTGGCTACATTGTTTAGGTTTAGAACCTTTATTCGCACCAGAACCATTACATGATTCACATTTAGAAGGAACTGTTAAAGAAATTTCTACCTGATCCCCACTAAAAGCCTGCTCAAGAGAGATTGATAAATCATACCTTAAGTCTGAGCCTGTTGAGGCTGATCTTCTACCAGAATCGCCCCCCATACCGAACATGTCTTCAAAAATATCTGAAAAACCACCACTTCCAAATCCAGAAAAGCCACCAGAAGCACCAGCACCTTGAGAAAAAGCTGCATGACCATACTGATTATATGCAGCTTTTTTCTGAGGATCCTTAAGAACCTCATAAGCTTCAGAAACTTCTTTAAATTTGTCCTCAGCCTTTTTGTCTCCAGGGTTTCTATCTGGATGATATTTCATAGCAAGCTTGCGATAGGAAGATTTTATTTCACTATCAGATGCTGACTTAGATAAACCAAGTATGTCATAGTAATCCCGAGCCATTTTAAAGCCTTAATATCTTAACTGGTTGAAGTCTAAGAGGCGTCTTTTTTCTCTTCGTTGTCTTTCACTTCTTCAAAATCAGCATCAACCACATCTTCTTTATTTTCGTTAGAAGATGTTTCTTTCTCTTCTGAGTCCGTAGAATTGTTTTGCTCACTTGCCTTGTAAGCAGCTTCTCCCATCTTCATCATAATAGCAGATAATGCTGATGTTTTTTCTTTGATAGCTGAAATATCTTCACCTTCAAGAGAAGTCTTAAGATCAGTTATGGCTTGTTCTACTTCATTTTTCGCATCGGCATCAGCTTTATCTCCTAAATCAGTTAAAGATTTTTCTGCACCATGAATCATTGACTCCGCTTGGTTTCTGGTATCAATTGCTTCTCTTTTTTCTTTATCAGCATCCGCGTTTTCTTCAGCTTCTTTAACCATTCTTTCAATTTCACTTTCATCAAGACCACCAGAAGCTTGAATAGTAATATTATGAGCTTTACCTGTTGCTTTGTCTTGAGCGCTTACATTAACAATGCCATTTGCATCTATATCAAATGTTACTTCAATTTGTGGAACTCCTCTTGGGGCTGCAGCTATACCTTCAAGGTTAAATTCTCCCAAAGATTTATTGTCTGCTGCCATTTCTCTTTCACCCTGTGACACACGAATAGTTACCGCTGATTGATTATCTTCTGCAGTAGAGAAGGTCTGTGATTTCTTTGAAGGTATTGTCGTATTTCTATCTATTAATCTAGTAAAAACACCACCTAGCGTTTCAATACCCAGGGATAAGGGTGTTACATCTAAAAGAAGAACATCTTTAACGTCTCCCATTAATACGCCACCTTGAATTGCTGCACCAGAGGCAACAACTTCATCGGGGTTAACCCCGCGATGAGGTTCTGTTTTAAAAAAACTAGTTACGGCTTCAATTATTTTAGGCATCCTAGTCATACCACCAACTAGAATAACTTCATCAATATCGCTTGCACTTACACCAGCATCTTTTAGGGCCGCCTTACAAGGCTCAATGCTTTTGGTTATTAGGTCATCAACAAGAGATTCAAACTTTGATCTTGTTAGTTTTACATTCAAATGTTTGGGTCCGCTAGCATCAGCTGTTACAAACGGTAAGTTGACATCTGTCTGAGCAGAGCTAGAAAGCTCTATTTTGGCTTTTTCGGCAGCCTCTTTCATTCTTTGAAGAGCTAGTTTATCGGTCCTTAAATCTATGCCATTATCTTTTTTAAATTCTTCGGCAATATAATCAATAATCCTTTGGTCAAAGTCTTCACCACCCAAAAAGGTGTCTCCATTAGTAGATTTAACCTCAAAAACTCCATCACCTACCTCAAGTATAGATACATCAAAAGTTCCTCCACCTAGATCATATACCGCAATCGTGCCACTTTCCTTTTTATCTAATCCATAAGCAAGAGCGGCAGCTGTTGGTTCATTTATAATCCTTAATACTTCTAATCCAGCTATCTTTCCAGCGTCTTTAGTTGCTTGTCTTTGGGCATCATTAAAATAAGCAGGGACCGTAATAACAGCTTTGTCTACCTTCTCTCCTAAGTAGGCCTCTGCATCTTCTTTTAGCTTTCTTAAAATAAAACTTGAAACCTCTGAGGGAGCATATTCTTGATCATTTGCCTTTACCCAAGCATCTCCATTCTTAGCAGAAACAATTTTGTAAGGGACCAGTTCAGAAAACTTTTTTGAATATTGGTCATCATGTCTTCTACCTATTAATCTTTTAATGGCAAACAGTGTGTTTTCTGGGTTTGTAACAGCTTGCCTCTTAGCTGGTTGGCCAACTAATCTCTCATTATCTGTTATACCTACCATAGATGGAGTGGTTCTTGCACCCTCACTATTTTCTATGATTTTTGGAGCTTTACCATCCATAACAGAAACACATGAATTAGTAGTACCCAAATCTATACCGATAACTTTAGCCATAAAAAAACTCCTTTTTAAATATTTATTTACTTCCCAAATAAGTAATTTTATATCAATTAACCTTATATGGGTTAAGTTGTTGAATTTACAAGTTTACAAAAAATAAATTTGTATTAACTTTCTTCAATTTTTTTTTCATGATTATTATTTTCATCAATCTTTTTTGAAATACCTACCATTGCAGGTCTCACTAACCTATCATGTAATATGTAACCTTTTTGGGAGACCTGAACAACAGTACCTGGTTCGTCGTCGTTTGTCGGAACTTCAAACATTGCTTGATGAAAATTGTAATCAAATTTCTCACCTAGGGGATCAATTTGTTTAACATTATGCTTTTCTAGAGTAGAAGTAATTTCTTTTTCAACTATCTCAAGTCCAATAATCAAGTTTTTTATTGGCTCGGGTAATGAAGACTTATCTTCTGGAACAGCTTCTAATGCTCTTTGCAAATTATCAACAGATGAGACTAGATCCTTAACAAAACTTATATGACTATACTTTTTCGAATGTTCAACGTCTTTAAGAGTTCTCTTCCTTAAATTTTCTCCATCCGCTAAGGTTCTCATTAATTGATCTTTCAAATCTGATACTTTTTGTTCAAGATCAGAAATAATTTCATTGTCATTATCTTCTTCACTATCACTTGATTCTGATTTGTCATCTTCTATTACTTTTTCTTGTGCAGGAGATTGTTCGTCATCAATCTTTTTTTCATCATCAGCTGATTTTGATGTTTCTTTACTTTTTGACAATATCATACTCCATTTGATTTTAACTCGATATCCATCAAATAATAAACATGCTTGATATTTACAAGAAGTAAAAACTTTTTAAAGTTAGGAATTGGGGATTTTTTATTTATAGTATACTAGTGATAAAAAAAATTAATCTTAGGTTATATTAATGCAAAACAGACCATCAAAAAGACGTTATAACGAGTTGAGAAATATAATTCTTGAAGTAAACATTTCTCCTTATGCCGAAGGTTCATGCATGGCAAAGTTTGGTAATACTCACGTTTTGTGTACTGCTTCTGTAGACAACAAATTGCCTCCATGGTTAAGAAACACTGGTAAAGGTTGGGTAACAGCCGAATACGGCATGCTCCCAAGATCAACACATTCCAGAATGGATAGAGAAGTAAATAAAGGCAAACCATCCGGAAGGACACAAGAAATACAGAGACTAATTGGAAGATCTATGAGGTCTACAATAGATTTAAAGAAATTAGGTGAAAATCAGATCAAAATTGACTGTGATGTAATACAAGCCGATGGAGGAACTAGAACCGCTTCTATAACTGGTGCGTGGGTTGCGCTTTACCAAGCAATAAACACTTTGTTAAAAAATGGGAAAATAACAGAAAACCCTATTTTAGATCAGGTTAGTGCTATTTCTTGCGGTATTTGGAATAATCAAGAAATTTTAGACCTTGATTATGTAGAAGACTCAGATGCTGAAACAGATGGTAATTTTGTTTTAACAGCAACCAATGGCATTGTAGAGCTTCAAACCACTGCAGAAAAAAGGCCCTTCAACAAAGAACAATTTCTTAAACTTTTGAGTTTGGCTGAATCAGGAACAAACAAAATTTTTGAAATACAAAGAAAAGTTCTTGGTTTGGACTAATAAATGAGTCAGAGAGTGTTTGAAGGTAATAAATTAGTAATTGCCAGCCATAATGAAGGAAAAATAAAAGAAATTAGGGATTTATTAAAGCCACTAAAAATTGATGTTTTATCCGCTAAAGATTTTAAAATGATTGAACCAGACGAAAATGGGGTCTCTTTTGAAGAAAACGCTCTTATTAAATCAAGCTTTGTGTCAAAACAAAGTGGCCTTCCTAGCTTGTCAGATGATAGTGGTATCTGTTTTCCTGATCTTAATAACAGTCCTGGAATATATTCAGCTCGTTGGGCAGGGAAAAATAAAAATTTTAGTCTAGCTATGCTTAAGGTATATAATGGTTTGAAAAAATTGAAAAAACCTACAAACAAATGTTTCTTTATCTGTTCACTTTCTTTAGCGTGGCCAGATGGGTATAACGTAACAGTTTCAGGAAAAGTTGATGGAGTATTTACCTGGCCACCCCGAGGTAAAAAGGGCTTTGGTTATGACCCTATATTTACACCATTAGGGCATAATATGACCTTCGCTGAGATGGAACCTGATTTTAAACATGGTATAAGTCACCGGTCATTTGCATTTAAAAAACTAATAGACCTCTGTTTTCCAACCCTTAAGACTTTATGAATAAAAGTAAAAACTTATTGGGTCTATATATTCATTGGCCATATTGTGAATCTAAATGTCCTTATTGTGACTTCAACTCACATGTTAATGAGTCTATTGATATAGACTTATGGATAAAATCTTATACCAATCAAATATATCAAATGAAAGAGGATATAATTGAATATAATTTAAACTACGATGGTTTAAGCTCTATTTTCTTTGGGGGTGGCACCCCATCGCTAATGCCCTTAGAAATAATCGAGTCTATTTTAAATATTTCATATAAGTTATTTAATTTTAATAGAGATATAGAAATCTCTCTCGAGGCCAATCCCAGCTCATATGAAATAGAAAAGTTTGTGGATTTAAAAAAATTGGGAATTAATAGATTATCAGTTGGCGTCCAGTCGTTAAATAGTAAAAATCTACATTTTTTGGGAAGGCTCCACAATGTTAATGATGTTTATAATGCTCTAGATCATGCCACAAAAACCTTTGATAACGTGTCAGTAGACTTAATGTATGCATTTCACGGGCAAGATATAAATTTATGGATTGATGAACTTGAAAGTTTTTTAAAAAGATATGATTTAAAGCACATTTCTCTATATCAACTTACAATTGAAAAAGGTACAAAATTTTTTACTGATTATAAAAAGGGTTTGATCCAGTTGATAGATAATGATTTAGCAGCTGATTTTTATACTAAAACTAATATGATATTAAGTAAGTACCATTTTAATAGATATGAAATTTCGAACTATTCAAAAATAAATTTCGAATGTAAACATAATTTAAATTACTGGAATTCTGATAATTGGATTGGAATTGGTCCTGGCGCATATGGCAGACTTTGGACATCAAACACAAAATTACAACGTATAGAGTATCAAAATTATAAAAATCCAAAATCTTGGGTAAATCAAAATGTTAATTACTGTAGTTTTGAAAAAATTAAAATGTTAAATACTTATGATACGGACGTAGATACATTGAGCATGGGCCTTAGACTAGAAAAGGGTTTTAGAATTTCAAGATTAATAGATAGGAAGTTAATCAAAAGTAAGCAATTTAAAACTCTTCAGGATAAAAAAATAATTTTTGAAAAAGATGGCTTTATAGTATTGAGTAAAAATTACTTAATAAAGTTGAATAGTATAATCAATTTTTTAATGAATGATTAATATTTTCACATCCTTTTACAGTAGACAACTTACCTAAGTTATCTATTTTTGTAATATGAATTGGCTTTTCTACTTGACCATTATTTTTAAATATAAAGCCTACAAGTGGGCTCTTAGCGTTATCGAAATAATTAATCTCAGTTGTTTTAAGTTTTAAGAAATCAATCGCTAAAAGACCAGCATCAAAACCAATTTTTGAGAAATAATTAGATTTTGTATTCCAAGTATCTTTCAAAACCTGTTTATATTTATTATCATCCTTACTGTAAATAACTGGAAACCATGAACTTTCTAAAGAAGGTTCATTTATAATATCTTTATGATTAAAAGTTTCAGTTCCTAAAATCTGTACTGATTTTGAGTCTACATTAAAAAATGCCAACAAAGGTGCTATCTCTAAAATAAAATCTTTGCTTCCAGCTAAAAGAATAGCATCAAATTTTGTGTGATTTTTTTCATCTTTGCTAAAATTTAAAAAGGTTTTAAGTTTTGTAAATAAATTTGTTTTATTATTTACTTCATTATTAGTTAGCGAAAGATCTTCCATATAGTAACTTTCTTTTGTCTTTATAATATCAGAAGAACTTTGTATTATTATTTTTCCATATAAGTTACTTGGGACTATTAAACCAAAGCTTTTAAATCTATTTTTAAGAGCACACGAGACAACGCTTTCGATCTGTTCTTCGGGTGAAAATCCAAGGGACCATATATTATTTTCTAACATGGCAATGTCATTAGTAAAAGTTATAACAGGAACAGCTTTTTCTTTTATGACTGTCTTAACTTTTAATAATGTTTCTCGTGTAAAAGGGCCAATAATTATCTTTGGACTTATAAGATTTTTTAAATATTTGATTTTTTCTAAATCAATTTCTTTTCCAGTATCATAATAAGTGATCTGAAAATTCTTTGGTGCAGTTTGCAACAAACTTAAATCAAGAGCTTTCCTTATATCCCTTCCAAATTGAGAATATTTTCCTGTTAATGGAAGAAGAGCCAATATATTTTTGTTGATAGAGTAATTTTCATTACCGAAAATATAAGGATCTTTAATTAAATTTGTTTTATTTTTTTTTATATTAACACTTTTACCAAGGATGCTTAGATTTTGTTTAAGCATTTTTGTAACAGCTAAAATGGCTTTGTTAGTTTTTTCTTTTTGGGTTATATTTTCAGGGTTTCTTCCTTGTAGTAATCTCTCTGTTCTGAACTCAAATGTTACCTTTTTATCAATTTTTTTTTGAATGGGCTCACTTTTTTTTATTGTTATTTTCTGTTTTAAAATTTCCTTTTTTGAAAAACTTTCATTAATTTTTTTCTTTTCGACTAAGGGTTGGTCTTTTTTAACGCTTTCGACTATCAACTTTTTGTTAGCTTGATTACAGCTAATTATTGTAAATAATATACAAATTTGCAAAATAATATTATATTTCAAATCACTGTAACCATTTAATTTCTTTAAATAAACTTAGGTAATTAAAATAGAGCATTGAAAAAATTAAGTAAAGAATATCGAGTGGGGTCTGAAGAAAAAAGTTTAAGGGGGTGTTTGTACATAATTGCCACTCCAATTGGAAACTTTGATGATATTTCACTCAGGGCTATTAAGCTTTTTAATTTTGTTGATATTTTACTATGCGAAGATACTAGAAAAACAAAAAAACTTCTTTCTCATCTTGACATTAATCTAAAAAATTTGATTTCCTATCATGACATCAATGCAGAAAAAAAAAGACCTTTCATTATAAAACAATTACTAATGAACAAAAACGTAGGCTTGGTAAGCGATGCCGGTTCCCCTTTGATCTCAGATCCTGGTTATAAATTAATTCAAGAGTCTTATTCAAACGAAATAAAGGTGACTCATGCCCCAGGTCCTTCATCTGTTTTAAATGCGATAATTTTATCTGGACTTCCTACAAATCAGTTTTATTTTGGAGGTTTTGTAGATTCAAAAAAGGGTAATAGGGAAAAACAGTTTTTATCAGTAAAAGACTATAAAATGACTGGTATATGGTTTGATACATGTTTAAGATTACAAAATACCTTAGAGACAATGTATAAGGTTTTTGGAAATAGAAAAATTTCAATAGCGAGAGAGCTGACAAAAATATATGAAGAAATAATATCAAGCGATCTAAAAAATATTAAAAATATTCTTAAAATCAGGGAAGAAAAAAATATACCTCTTAAGGGAGAAATAGTATTAGTAGTTGCTGGTATTAGTCAATTAGCAGAATTTGATATAAAAAAAATTAGAGAAAGAATAAGAAATAAACTTAACACAATGTCTTTGAAAGATACTGTTGAATTAATTTCAACAGAGGAACGTATTTCAAAAAAACTTATTTATAAAGAGGCTATTAAAATTAAAGACAAATTTTGATTTTAGTATTAAATTAGGCTTGAATATTTTGAAACTAAGGAATTTTGTTGTGAAAAAGTTTATAATAATTATCTGTTTACTTTTTGTTGTTCAATCTTGTGGTCCATTTTTAGGAACCATAGGCGTAGTCTCCCTAGGAGCCCACTCTAAACAAAAAGGATTGGGAACAACTATAAATGACAATATTATAAAAACAAAAATATCAAATTTTATTTTTAAATTTGATGAAAATTTAATACCAGACACTAAGATTTTTGTTAATAATGGCTCTGTTTTATTTACTGGCAAAGTTAAAGTTCCTGAAAATAAAATTGAGATTACAAAATTAGCGTGGTCTGTGAAGGGAGTTAAAGAAGTAAACAATGAACTGCAAGTTATTGATAAATCATCCATAAAAAATATTGCAAGGGATCTGGCTTCGTTGGGAGAAATAAGAGCTAGGCTTATTTCTGACAAGTCTATTAACAGTCTAAATTTTTCAATAGATGTGGTAAATGACAAAGTATATCTAAGTGGAGTAGCAAAAGATAAATCTGAAATGCTTCGTGTCAAAGATCACGCTGTTAGCGCAAGGTTTGTTAAAGAAGTATACAACTATATCATCTTAGATATTGATGTAAGATGAAGAAAAGTCTAAAAATTGCGTTCCTAATGGATCCTCTTCAGGATCTCGATCTGAAGGGAGATACCACTTTTGCTTTAGCTCTTGAAGCTCAAAGCCGCGGCCATAAAATATTTTTTTTTAAGCCCAGTGATTTAATTTTAAAATCTAACGAGGTTTTTGCTAACATATGTAAAATTGAGTTAAGTTCAATAAATGGAGTTGATAAGTTTAAATATCACAAGAACCACGTGCTTCCCTTATCAGACTATGATGTTGTTATGATGAGACAAGATCCACCGTTTGACCTATCGTATATAACCGCCACTCATATTTTAGAAAAATTACCTAAATCAACTCTAGTCGTTAATAACCCCTTTGAAGTAAGAAATGCCCCAGAAAAAATATTTGTTACCAACTTTCCACATTTAATGCCCAAAACTCTTATTACTAGAGACTTGCATTCAATACAGCGTTTCAGAGAAGAGTTTAAAGATATAATTATTAAACCTTTATATGGAAATGGTGGTCAGGGTGTGTTTCATGTTCTTCCGAGCGATGAAAATTTTAACTCAATTTTAGAAATGTTTTTTAATCAAAATAAAGAGCCATTAATATTACAAGAATATTTAAAAGACGTTAGAAATGGCGACAAACGTATCATTTTACTAAATGGAGAAATAGTGGGCGCCATTAACAGGGTGCCCCAAGAAGGAGAGAGTAGATCAAACATGCATGTTGGTGGAAAAGCTCACAAAACTATTTTGACAGAACGTGATAAATTTATATGCAAAGAAATTTCACAATCTTTAAAGGATAAAGAATTATTTTTTGTTGGGATAGATATTATTGGAGACTTTATAACAGAAATTAATGTTACATCCCCTACAGGAATTAGAGAAATTGGATCTCATGATAAAATTTTTATAGAGGAGTTATTCTGGGATTTCATTGAACAGAAGCTAGAAAATTAATTTATCATTCTTCCTAAATTTTTTCCTCCTAAAACATGTGCATGGAAATGTGGAACATCCTGATTACCATCTTTCCCAGAGTTTGTAATAATTCTAAAACCCATATCTTCTATACCTTTTTTACTAATAACATCATTAACTAATTCCCAAAAACATTTAACCTCTTCTAAGTTGGCATTTTGGATAAAATTATATAAGTCAGTATAAGGGTTTTTAGGTATTACCAAAACATGGATCGGTGCCTGGGGATTAATATCATTAAAAGCTAGTGCATATTTATTTTCAAGTACTTTTTCATATGGAATTTCAGCCCTTAATATTTTAGCAAAAACATTATCTTCATCATAAATTTTAGACATTATCTCTATCCCTACTATTCTTTTCTTCATAACCTGATTTAATTTTTCTCTTTGATAATTCTGCCCAAACATCTTTTGGGTGTACATTCGTTGCAACCCATAACGCTAATAAATGATAAATTATATCAGCAGACTCATGAATTATGCCTTTTTTATTATTTTTTATAAAATCTATAATAAGTTCAGTTGTTTCTTCTCCAATTTTTTTTGCTAATAATTCTGGTTCATTAATTAATTTAGCTGTGTACGACAATTTAGGATCAATATTAACTTTATTACCAAGTCTATTAAATAGATCTTCTATAAATTTATCACTCATTTTCATTGCCTCAAACTCTTACGTTTATTCCGTTGTTTGACATTTCTTTTTTTACTTCAGCAATAGAATAAATACCAAAATGAAAAATAGAAGCTGCTAAAACAGCAGAGGCGCCTGATTTTAATACCGCATCAATCATATGTTCAGGCTTACCTGCACCACCTGATGCAATGACAGGCACATCTACATTATCCGTTATTAACTTGGTAAGTTCTAAATTGTAACCAGATTTCGTGCCGTCTGTAGTCATAGAGGTTAACAAAATTTCTCCAGCTCCACTCTTTACACCTTGATCTGCCCATTTTAAAACATCTATCTGTGTTTTTTTTCTTCCTCCATGTGTTGTTACTTCGTAACCACTTGGCATTTTAAAATTTTTTATGGCATCAATTGCTAAGACAACACATTGGTTTCCAAATTTAAATGATGCTTCATTAATAAGGGTTGAATTATAAACAGCCGATGAGTTAATAGAAACTTTATCTGCACCCGAATTTAATAAATTTCTAAAATCATCTAAGCTGTTCACTCCCCCACCCACAGTTAAAGGAACAAGAGAGGTCTCTGCTGTTTTAGATATAACATCAAACATAGCTTTTCTCTGTTCGTTAGTAGCAGAAATATCTAAAAAACATATTTCATCTGCACCTACTTCGCTATATAGTTTTGCCTGCTCAACAGGATCTCCTGCATCTTGTAAATTAAGAAAGTTTATACCTTTCACTGTTCTTCCATTATGAACATCAAGGCACGGAATGACCCTAGTAGAGAGCATTAAGAAATCCCTTTTCTAATTGCGTACAGAGCCTCTTCAAATGTAAATTTCTTATCATATAAGGCTCTTCCAATAACGACACCTTCAATCCCATTAGAGAAATTTTCATGAAGTTTTAAAATATCATTTAAAGAAGAGACTCCTCCAGAAGCAATTACTGGATGAGGGTTTTGCTTTGCAAAACTTATGGTTTGATCTAAACTAACACCTTTCATACTTCCATCTTTTGATATATCTGTATAAATCACTGAGCTTACTAATGATTGATCAAATTTTCTTAGTAGATCTATAGCAGCGATATCAGACTGTTTTTCCCATCCATGTGATGCTATCATGCCGTTTCTTACATCGGCACCAATTATTATTTTTTTAAAATATTCCTGACTTAAGTTATTTACAAAACTTGTATTTTCTAATGCCAATGTTCCCAGTATTACTCTATCAGCTAAATTTCCTAGCCAAAAATCTATCTTTTCCTTAGACCTAATACCACCACCAATCTGGATTTTTACTTTATTTTGAAGAGTTTTTAAAATCTTTAAGATACTTATTTTGTTAACTTGTTTGCCTTTAACCGCACCGTCAAGATCTACAATGTGTAACCACTCTGCACCCTGATCGACAAACCACATAGCTTGATCTAAAGGGTCAATATTGTAAACTGTTTCCTTATCCATATCTCCAAATAATAGCCTTACACATTTTCCATTTTTGATATCTATTGCAGGATATAGGGTAAATTTATTAATCATTATTATAACTCCTTATAATAATGATAGCCTGCAATGTATTTACCATTCACCAAGGCTGCTTTAGGATTCATTCCAAATTTTATAAATCCAGCTTGTTCGTATAATTGTATGGCTCTTAATTGTGTTTCTCTTACTTCCAGAGTAATTACCTTAAAACCATCTTCTCTAGCTTTTGATTCAGCCTTTTGAAAAACAGCCTTAGCTAAACCAAAACCTCTTGCCCATGAAGCAAAGAAAAATGTACTTAAGACGCATGAGTGTGATTGTGCTTCATTATTCTTAGCTGGTTTTATAAGTTGTACAGAACCTGCCACAATATTATCTAACTTACCTATAATTAGGACCCTTTCAGGGATAAGTAATACGCCTTTCCAATAATTCTGAAGCGTCTTATTAGCAGGAGGAGAAATCCAACCAAACCCACCACCAGCTAATATAGCTTCTTCTGTAGCATCACAAAGTTCTTGCAAATCAACTTTACTTAAGCTGGTACAAAATTCTGCCTTAACATTAAACTCTTTATTCTTCTGCATAATTTTCAACACTATAACTAAAGCTTAATCCAATTAGAAATAAACTTTTGACCTGCAAAACTACTTTTTTCTGGATGAAATTGAACTCCAAAATAATTTTTTTTCCCTATAATGGCTGGTATCTCATGATTATAAATAGTATTGGCCAAAACTTCACTTTCTAAACTTTTATCCAAATAATAAGAATGCACAAAGTAAAATTGTTCTTCTTCAGAAATATTTCTCAAAATTGGGTGTTTTTTATCTGAAACGTTTAAATTATTCCAACCCATATGTGGTATTTTATATCTTCTTCCAAGGTAATCTGAACCTGAAATTTTAATTTTTCTTAAATATCCTTTTAGCCAACCAAACCCTGATGTTTTAATTTTTTCTAAACTATAATCAACCATGAGCTGCATACCCACACATATCCCTAAAAAAGGTTTTTCTTTGTGAATAACTTCTTCTGAGAGTGTTTCAACTAATCCATCAATAACTTTTAATCCTTTACTACAGTCAGGAAACGACCCAACTCCAGGTAAGACTAAAAAATCCCCTTTTCTTATATTTTGCAAATCATTCGTCACTTCAATATTTATTTTGAACTTATTATCTATAATGGTTTTTTTAAATGCGTTTTCTACAGATCTCAAGTTACCAGAACCATAGTCAATGATTATTAATTTCATATTATAATCTTCAAGAAAGAGTACCTTTAGTAGATGGAATATTTTCTTTGTTCATTAAATCAATACTTATGGCACCCCTAATAGCAACAGCTAATGATTTAAAACAAGACTCTATTATATGATGTGTATTTGTCCCATAAAGATTTTCAATATGTAAGGTCAAACTAGCTGATTGAGAAAAAGATTGAAAAAACTCTTTAAATATTTCTGTTTCAATATTTTTTATTGATATTGTAGGTAAAAATACTTTCCAAACTAACCATGGCCTACCTGAAACGTCAATACTACATCTAGTTAGACATTCATCCATGGGCAAGTAACTAAAACTGTAACGTTTTATCCCTTTCTTGTTTCCTAGCGCTTTATTAATGGCACTTCCAAGAGCCCACCCAACATCTTCAACCGTGTGATGAGAATCTATATGTAAATCTCCGTA
>CAKZQZ010000091.1 GCA_937142855.1 uncultured Alphaproteobacteria bacterium
AAAGGAATGAGTTATTTAAAAAAAAAATTTATAAATAAAGAAAAGAAAAATATAATTATAAATTGTTATTCTTGCCAACATGTATTATCAAAAGTTGATTTATAATAAAAATGAATAACAATTTATGGTTATAATCACCTTTATGTTATATTACTTTAACTTTTAAAGCGCTCTTAGCTCAACTGGATAGAGTATTTGACTTCGAATCAAAAGGTTGGGGGTTCGAGTCCCTCAGGGCGCACCATTTCACTTCAAGATGACGTGTTAACACATTGATATGTAAGCATATTTTGTTTACTGATTAATGGGTGATGTACATGGTGATGCACAAAAATGTTCCTTATATTAGGTGTAGAGATGGTATTTATTACTTTGTAAGACGTGTTCCAGATGATGTGAAATCTTACTATTCATCTGACCGTATCTCTATGAGTCTAAGAACTAAATCAAATGGTGTAGCTATTCGTGCTACTAAATCAATATGTCAACGTCTTGATGATTATTGGTTAGGGCTTAGGCTACAGAAGATGGATATACCAGCCATTCATTTAGTTGGTTCGGATAAAGATATAGATGATAGTAGTCCAAAAATTAATGATGCATTAGATTTGTATTTAAGACTAAAAGGTAAAGGTAAAGATAAAACCTTCATAAGAACAGCAAATAGAAACATTGAATATATTGTTAAGGTGTTAGGCAATAAATCTATCAAGTCATATACCTCTCTTGATGCTAGTAAGTTCCGTGATTGGTTAATAGAGCAGGGTATGTCTTTATCAACAGTTAAAAGAGTATTTTCTTCTGTTAAGGCAATTATAAACCTTACCATTCAAGAATATGGGTTAGATATCAATAACCCATTCTCTAAAACATATATGCCTGAGAGAGATGACAAACAATATAGAGAAAGTATTCCAACTGAAACTGTAAAGCATATCCAATCATTATGTAGAGAATATGATGATGATTTAAGATGGTTGGTAGCATTATTAAGTGACACTGGAATGAGATTAGGTGAGGGGGTTGGCTTACTTAAATCAGATATATACCTCAATTCTGAGATACCTCATATTAGACTCATTCCTCATCCATGGAGACGTCTAAAAACTAAAGGCAGTAAAAGACATATACCATTAACAAAACAAGCTCAGTGGGCGTGCATGAGGATTCTGGAGTATAATAAAGATAGTTTGTTTGTTTTACCAAGATATGCATCTCATAAAGGATGCAATGCTAACTCAGCAAGTGCTGCTCTAAATAAATGGATGAAAGAGAAACTGTCAGAAAGTTATGTAATTCATGGTTTCAGGCATAGTTTTAGAGACAGATTAAGAGCAGTAGAATGTCCATCAGAAATTATAGACCAATTAGGTGGATGGAGTTTAAAGAGTGTAGGGCAGGGATATGGTAGAGGATATAGCTTACATCACCTAGCAATTTGGATATCAAAAATCAGTCTACCGGTTTAAGTTTAGGATTGATATTTCTATCAACATCTTCAATTTTTGTTCCTCGTCTTACTTCGTCATAATAAACAATCTGTGTAGGAATTTTACCATGCAATACTTTATACCGACTAACAAAACTTCTATATATTCCATACTTGAAGTAAGTGCTTTTTGGTTTAAAATTTATTGGAGATTTTAATATTTCAACTTTCTTTTCTCCATTAACCCAAGCGTCCATTCTTTTATTTTCATAATCTAAACAAAAAGAGATGTCTGTCCATTTTCCTTTAATCTTATGAAATTCTGCTAATGTTTTTTTGATTTTAACATCTCTAATGTTAGTTTTATCACCTGTGAGCATATGCCATGCAAAAACCAATTTATTGTTTTCAGCTCCAATTTGTATCAATGGAGGAAAAGATTTAAATCCACCTGCGGTACCTTTAGGTCCCCCAATTTGATGAATTTGGCCTAAGTCTGTATTTGTAGGTGCAACATCTTTAAAACTTTCATCCAATTTAAGACTATAACCATAACATTGTTTTCCTTCGGGTTTTTGTCGTGGTTTGCTTGAAAATTCAAAACGTTCTCTATTCGTTTTACAGTCATTCCAAGAACCCTTTGAATAAAAACAATCACCATCTTTTAACTCAAACCTTTGGTATGCCTTTCCTGCTCTAGCATTTGAAGAATCTTTAATATATTTATGAGAGTAATCTTTTTTAGGCATTTGATAAAATTCATGTCTTTTATAACCAGAATGAGATGTGGTTTTTAACCCATATTTATTACCCTCTGAAAAAGTTCCGCCACAATTAAAACTGCATGCAAATGAAATATTGCTTAGTTGTAAGAATATAATCATTGAAGTTAAAATTTTAATTACCATCTGGTCTACCTTCCAAGCACACATTGCAAAATATGCTTGCATATCAACTACTTATAGCCATTGCTTCATTTAAAATGGTGCGCCCTGAGTGAAGTTGTATTCATGTACAGTGCACCACTTGTAGTTGTATACAAGCCCTATCCTCATATTATGTATTACTGAATCCGTGTCAACAGGCACATAATGGTCTACCGTTTGGTCTACCCTAAATTAACCGTTACCAGTACAGAGTAAGTGGGTATGGATATGTATAAATATACCTAACTATAATAACACTTATATGTATCACTTAAAGTGTAACCATGTGCATGGGACATGGGGGTATGGCTAGATATGTATAGTTAGGGTGTGCAGCAGATGGGGTGTTGGTAAAAAATTAATTTTTTGTATAGACTAAGTCTTAATAATAGAACAGGGAGAAAAAAATGACAGCTGAAGAGATTGTTTTAGGTGGATATAAGAACTTTGCAGAAGGTGACATGGAGTCTCTAGCCAAAATATACCATCCTGAATGTAAAATTAATATTAATGGGAACCATTCTTTATCTGGTACATACATTGGTTTTCAATCATTTTTAGAAAATGTTATTGCTAAACTAGATAAAATTTGGCCCGGATTTAATCTTGATATTGAAAAAGTTGTTTCAAATGAAACAGATGTTTGTGTTTTTGTTAAAATCACAGCTGACAACTTAAATTCAAAATCTATTCACCATTTTGTTGTTAAAGATGGTTTAGAAGTAGAGTTTAATTTTTATGATGATAGTCAAAAAATGGCAGAAGCTATGCATAATATAAGTTAAGCATTAATAATTTTAATGACTCATACAGTGTCATACAACAGGGTTAATGAAATCAGAATCAATGGTATATGGGATGAGGTTATAGTGGCTGTATGAGTCAGGGATTAAAACTAATTTGACTCATACATTCAGAAATTTAAAATATTTATGAGTTGGGAGCCTTGTACGAACTTGCTATATCAGACGCTTTCTTAGCTATTTTATTAAAATCTGTTTCTTCTAAGATTACTGCTTCTTTAAATGCTCCCGTAGCCATTATCATCATTTTGATAGCTCCAACTGTCTCAAAATCAGGAGCATCTCCTATAACAACTACGTCATAATTACCTCTAGTTAAATAAATACTGTCCATTGTTCCCCCAGCTTTATTCATCATATTTGAAATTACAGATTTTCTATCTTGACTTGGGTTTTTTATAAACCCTTCAAGACCTGCATTACTATAATTACCTAAAAATATAAATTTCATAATTACCTCCCATATATCATATTTTATTTTTTATAAAATGATTCTAGTTCTACGAAAAATATTATGTCAACAGAAACAACAATTACCCAGTAAACATAAGCAACAAATGTTTATCACTTTGTTTCACAACTTTTTGTTATAGAAGAATAGTTTAATAATTACACAGAGTTAGTTTTTTAAATGGTGCGGCTGAGAAGACTCGAACTTCCACGGGTTT
>CAKZQZ010000092.1 GCA_937142855.1 uncultured Alphaproteobacteria bacterium
ATCTACAATAAATAAGTCTTATTTAGGATGGTAATATTACTTTACGTTCCACACTGAATAAACGAGATTTTTAGACACAAAAAGTTATACACAAGAGTTATACACTTTAGGTATTAATTGTATAAACGATTGATTTTATTTATGAATTTAAATTAGGAAAAGGGAATCATAATCCGGGTGTCGGGGGTTCAAGTCCCTCCTCCGCTACCATAAATACCTTAATAAAATCAATTGTTTAAAAACATTGATCCGTTTATTTAAATATTATTGAGTTATTCTCTTAGATGAAGTCTTGAATATACTAGTAAAATTATAAATAAGTATTCAATTAAAAGGTGCTATGTTATGATATCAAACAGATTCATTAATATAATCTAATACTACAATACTTTACCCTTCTTACCCTTCTTACTTTTAAAACTTTTAGATGTTATCGATTTAATCTTTAGATCTAATTTAACTTGAATTAACTATATTCAAAAGGAGTCATATTGTTAGCAAAAATTAAATCTTTTAAAAAAATCAATTTAAATATTAAACATAACCAAAAGATCATACTAAAGGATTTTCGTTCAATTGAAATTTTAACTAATAATCTTACAATAAAATTTAAAGAAAATCATGATAGTATTGGAATTAATCTAGATACAAATTTAATATTTAAAATATTAAGTAAAGAATTTGTGAATATTAAAGTAACAAAAATTGATAGTCAGTTTGATTTAAAACAACTAGTAAAAAGAAAACCAAAATTAGTATTTTCAGGAATTAAGTATTTTAATTTTAATAACAAAAAAATATGGTTAAATGATTTTTTAGATCTACATGGTATTAATTATATAAACTCTAAAAGATCATCATACGACAATGTAAATGATAAATCTTTTGCCAAAATTATTATGCAAAAAAATAATATTAAGACTGCTGATTTTTTTACTGTTAAACCAAAAGAATATCTTAATGCTTTATCATTACCAATCAAGTTCCCACTTTTTATAAAACCCTTGACCGGAGGTGATAGTGTTGGAATTGATCAAAATTCAATTGTTAATAATTTTGAAGAGTTTGAAAAAAAAGTTTTAGATATTCATTCAAACCAAAATTCAAGTTGTATTGCAGAAACATATTTATCAGGAAAGGAATATAGTGTTGGTATCCTGCAAGATGTAATGAGTAAAAGTTTAATAGCAATGCCGATAGAGATTTTTGTCAAAGGAGATTTAAATGGCAATCATATTCTAGACTATAACACAAAGAAACATGACTTAGAGACTGTTTATCCTGTTAATGATCCAATCATTTACAAAAAAATATCAGAATTAGCAAAAACAGCATTTATTTTATTAAAAGGACGCTTATTTGGCAGAATAGATATAAAAATGGATATGAAAGGGGTTCCTCATTTTATCGAGGCGAATTTAATGCCTGGGTTGCAAAAAGGATATTTTTACAGATCTTGTTCAATAAACTTAAACATGAATTACGAACAAATGATCACAAAATTATCTAAAAATGCATTAAATTCTGCTTAAAAATTTTCGCTCAAACCTAATATTTAAATTTATTAATTTAGGAAATCACTACTGTTCTTTAATCATTTTTGAAATGATTAATTATAAATTCAAACTAACATATGTAATAACTGATATAACTTTTAACTTCCTCTTGTATTTAAATTTTTACTGTTTAGAAAGAGATCATTAATAGACCTCTATATCTAAAATCTTATTTAAATATAACCAATAATAATTTTTAACAATGCGGGGTGAACATCATGAAACCTGGAGATAAATTATATTTAATTTCGAATTTGGATATTTTTGCTGAAATCTTAGATAAAAAAATTATGAATAATATACCCCATTTTAATATTAATGTTCATAGAGGTTCGTCTAAAACTAGAAGTTGTTTAAGTAAAATTGCATTAGAGACTTTTTACCAAAGTTCTCCAATTGCTAAAAATTTATCGTTCTACCTTTATATGAAAAATAGTTTTAAACGTTTAACTTAATTTTAAAATCATTAGAATATTTATAAAAAAAATTTTCAAACATTGTAAACTTTAACTCTTAATAATTTAAAACACGAAACAAACAAGAAAGAGAGGGCACTCGATACTAATTTGTTAGATACAAAAAGTTATACACAAGAGTTATACACTTTAAAATTTAACAATGTAAACAACTGATTATGTTGATAAAATTAATTTAGGAAAAGGGAATCATAATCTGGGTGTCGGGGGTTCAAGTCCCTCCTTCGTTACTAATAATTCAATATCATTTAAAATAGAAAAGTTAAATTATCTTGAAAAAAATAATGTTAATAAAATACCCCAAAAATTAGAAAAAAAAATTAAATCCAAATATTTAAAACTGAACGGACAAATGATCACAAAAATCTCTAAAAACGCATTAAACTGTTTTAATAAATAACCCTAATATGTAATAGGCTCAATTATTTGGGTTCCAGGTTTGGATAATGCAAATGATTCTCTATTTTTATGAAATTTCCAGTAATTGTTCAAATTTGGGAAACTCTTTCTCCAATCAAATTCTTTAAACCTGATATCTGCATATTCTAAACATGTAAAAGCAGAAATATCTGCAATATTGAAATAATTATCTACAAAATAGCTTTTGGAACTAATTTCATTAGACAAGTATTTTAATCCATTAACAATTTTGTTTTCTTGTCGTTTAATCCATTGCTTACTTATCAAATTTTTAACCCTGACATTTTCTAGACGAATTAATACAATTGCATCACAAATACCATCTGCGACTGTTTCAATAATCAAAGCTGATAGGTGATTTTTAGGGTCAATAGGATAAATTTCAGGTTTGGGTTTTATTTGATCTAAATAACGAATTATTACTTTGCTATCAAAAATATATTCATTTTCATTAGTAATTAAAATTGGAACTTTTCCCAAAGGATTTTTGTCTTTGGTTAAAGTATTCTCATTCCAAGGAACATCTATGACAACTTCATGTTCTATTGTTTTTTCATGAAGTGATATACGTACTTTACGAGCATATGGACTTGGTGCTGCCGTTATTAGTTTCATTCCTTAACACCTATTATTAACTATTTAAGTAACAGTATTTTTTAACTTAAATATTATTTTGAATAATTAAACTGTTATAAGATAAGAAAATGGTTGATTATATTAGACCCAAAATCAAGAATTTTATTTTAAAATAAATTAATACCAGCCAAATTCAAAACAACCATAACAATATAAAACGTAACCACCGAACCAATAATAATTTTTATATTTTTATTCATTTGTTTCCTAAACTTTAATTGAATGCCATTTTGTTATGAATATTCTCGAATTATTTGTTTTGCTACAAAAGCACCGTTAGAAATGCAAGCTTGTAAGAGGTAACCGCCAGTCGGAGCTTCCCAATCTAGCATTTCTCCAATCACATAAGTTTTTCTATTATTTTTGATCATAAAATTTTCATCAATGGATTCAAAGTTAATTCCTCCAGCAGTTGATATACAACGTTCTATTGCAAAAGGTTTTTCTAATATTAGTTTGTAATTTTTGATTATATATGCCAACTTTTTTATTTCAAAAGTTTTTATCTGTTTTTTATTCCTTAATTCCACAATCAGTCCAATGGCTACGTTAGATAGTTTCAATGTCTTTCGTAATAAATTAGTAAGTGATAATTTGGGATACTCACTTGAAAGTCTTTTTTCTATTTGATCAATTCTTAAATCGGGTTTTAAGTCAATAATTACTTCAGCATAACCATTTTCATTAATATTTTCTCTTATAAAAGATGAAAGGGTGTATACTAAGCCTCCTTCAATTCCTTCAGTAGTTATTAGAAATTCACCTTTAAACTCTAAGTTTTTATGTTTTAATTTAATAGTTTTAAGAGGTTGTCCCCTGAATTTTTCTCTAAAAATATCTGTCCAATTAACATAAAAACCACAATTTGAAGGCTGAGGTTTTGAAATTTTTATATTTTCCTTTTCAAATATTTTTATCCAAGAACCATCAGACCCTAATTTTGGCCAGGATAATCCTCCTAGGGCAAATAAAGTTAAATCAGGCTTAACCAAAACTTCATTTTTATTATTGATAAAAACTAGATGATCTTTTTTCCAACCAACCCAATCATGGTTTGTGTTAAAAATAACTTTTTGTTCTTTTAACTTAGATAACCAAGATCTTAAAAGTGGAGAGGATTTGAAACTTTTAGGAAAAATTCTACCACTCGATCCTATAAAAGTATCTTCTCCTAATTTCTTACAAAAATCTCTAAGGTCCTCTTGAGAAAAACTATCTAATAATTTTTTAAACTTTTCTGAAGCTTTTCCATATTTTTTTATAAAAGTATTCTTTACTTCAGAATGTGTAATATTTAAACCTCCACGTCCTGCTAATAAAAATTTACGACCAACGGTTGGTTTTCTATCAAACACAGTCACGCAGAATTTATTCTTTGATAAAATGTAAGCGGCCATAAGCCCAGCAGGGCCACCTCCAACTATTGAAATATTAGGTTTCATAATTAAGAAATTGATATAAGTAGCTTTAGATGTGTATTATTTATCAAGGTAACTGCAACAATAGTTAACTAATTTTTTAATCTCAACTTTAAAGGAAGAGTTCTTAGGAACATAAAAACTCATTCCTTCCTTTATTGTTTCCCAATTTTTACTATCTCTTAATTGTAATTCCATTTCACCAGATAAAATTTCCATATATTCTTTCTTTTCAGTACTAAATTCATAATTTCCAGGAAGCATAACACCTAGTGTTTTAATTGAGCCATCACTTAGACTAATGTTTCGGCTAACTACATTGCCTTCAAAATAAATATTAGCTATTTTTTTTACGTCCACATTTTTAAATTCATTCATAAGGTTACTTTCTTTTTTTTAAAATATACCAAATAAGTTATAGAATATATCTAGATAATAAAAAACTACATATATATATATTATGACGTATTATAAATCATAGAGTTTACTAATTTAAACTATGGAGTTTTTAGAATGTCTGTCTATGCAATAAAAGTATGGTTGTCAAAAAGCGAAAAGGACTGGTTTTTATATAGAGATTTAGAAGATCAAGTTGTGCATACTTATGATAGTAAAGAAAAAGCTGAAGAAGTAATTAACTTATTGGAATGTAATAGAGCTGAGATAACAGAAGAAATACCCCCGCAAGCACTTGCGAGATCTACGGAAAAAAAACAAAGACAAAAAATTCAACAATAAAATAATCCAAAAAATGAACGAATTAAAAAATAAATCTTGGAAGGTTAGGTTTGAAGTAACTTTTTATGGAAACGACTCTAAAAAAGGAAACTTTAGAGAAATCAAAGAAGACTCTATTTCATTTAATGAGAACTTTGATATTAAAAATAAAGTTCCATTTGATAACCCTGAAAATGTTGAAATTAATTTTTTACTTTGGGTAGATAAATTGCCTATTGAAGAATTAACAAAAGTACCACATGATTATTATAGCAATGATGTAAAATATGATGAAGAATCAATTGAAGTTTTAGAAGTTATAAAATTATCCTAATTAGACTATGGAGGTGTTAAATGAAAATTCAAGGTGGATGTTACTGTGGTGAAGTTAGATATTTATCTTCTGGAGACCCTCAAGCGTCAATTCAATGTCACTGTAGAGAATGTCAATATATAACTGGAGGTAATCCTAATGTTCTTATGATTATGCCTTTAGATCAGTTTCAATTTACAAAAGGGACACCTAAAGAATTTAAAAGAAATGATATAGAAAATCCAGTAACCCGATTGTTTTGTAATAATTGTGGCACAGCTATTGGAACTAGAAGTCCTTTGAGAGAAAAATCAATTATTTTAAAAGTTGGAACTTTTGATGACCCTTCAGTTTTTAAACCCGAAATAGCTATTTTTACATGCGACATGCAAGATTTTCATCATGTTGATAGTGGTTTGAAATCTTTCAATAAAAGACCATAAAATTTTTAATGGTTTAAATGGTAATTGATACAAATATCCATGATATCTCTGTAATTATTCCAACATTTGATAGATGTGAATTGCTGAGAAGAGCTTTAGACTCTGTTTTAAAACAAACTCAAAAACCAAGAGAAATAATCGTAGTTGACAATGGATCAAAAGACCATACCTATGAAATGGTTTCTTCATTATTTTCAAATGTCATTTATTTAAAAGAAAAAAAAAAAGGTGTCAGCGCCTCAAGAAATAGAGGTATATCTAGTGCTAAATCTAATTGGATTGCTTTATTAGATTCTGACGATGTTTGGAAACCAGAAAAACTAGAAAAGCAAATTGCTTTTAATATTAATAATCCTAAATACAGATTAATTCATACTAACGAGATTTGGTATAGAAATAATAAATTTTTAAATCAATTAAAAAAACACAAAAAATCAGGGGGAGATATATTTAAAAATTCATTATCGTTATGTTGTATTTCTCCAAGTAGCACTCTTATAAAAAAAGAAATATTTAGTGATTATGGGTATTTTGATGAAAGTTTAGAAGTGTGTGAAGATTATGATATGTGGATACGAATTACAGCAAAAGAAGAGGTTGGGTATTTAGATGAACCTATGCTTATAAAACATGGAGGGCACAGTGACCAACTTTCAAAAAAATATTGGGGAATGGATAGGTTTAGGATATTTTCCTTGGAAAAAAATCTAAATGGTAATTGGTTTACTAAAGAACAAAGGCAAACTGTTATTAATGTTCTAATAAAAAAATTAACAATTTTGACTAATGGAGCAAATAAAAGAGGTAATAAAGAAATTTTAAAAGAATATAATGATAAACTTATTTTTTGGATAAATAAGATAAATGAATGAAAATTGTATAATTGATAGCTTTTCGATTAGATGGGTGGTTGCTTTAAAAGAAGAAGCTAAGACTATTATAGATCATTATAAATTAAGTGTTATAGATGGAAAAAGTTTATTCCCAGTTTTTAAAAATGTTGATGATACACATTGGCTTATTCTATCTGGGATAGGTAGACATAATGCTGCTGCTGCAACATCTTATCTTTATTCAATTAGCAAAGCATCAAAAAGTACCGCATGGATTAATATAGGCATTGCGGGGTGTGGTAAAGGCAATTATGGAGATCTATGTTTAGTGGATAAAATTTCAAATAACTATGGTAAAAATAGATACCCAATGACAATGTCTAGATCGGCTTTTTCGAAAATGCATCTTTTTACGTCTGACATTCCAATTAATAATTACTCATCTCAAGAATTAATAGATATGGAAGGGAGTGCTTTCTATGATATTGCTAGTAAATTCACTTCAAATGAATTGATATGTCTTATGAAAGTAATTTCTGATGGTCCTGAAAATAATCTAAAAGACCTAAATAAAGATCGAATTATAGATTTAATTAAATCAAATATAATTAATATTAAGAAAGTTATCTCTTATTATGAAAATTTGTCTCATTTTGATTTTCTCAGAAACAAAAAACCATATTTATATACCCAAATCATTTCAAGGTGGCATTTTTCAGTGACACAAAAATATCAATTAGAAAATTTATTAAGAAGAATAAAATCTTTTTTCCCTGATAATAACGTTTTGGAAATAATAAAAGATTGTGAGAAAGGTGCTTCAGTTATTGATATATTAGACTTTAAAATTAAACAAAGTGAAGTTGATTGGAGCAATTCTTGATTGAGACAATATATATTGAAAAAAAAATTAAAAATCATCCTAGAACAAAATCTATATTGTCAAAGTTTAAAAAAGCACGTTTTATCGAAATAGATAGATATGGAGAAATATTTAATAAAAGGAATCAGAATTTTAGAATTCAAAAATTTAGTCCAGACTTAATACTCGCTCATAAGGAGAGTGGATTAGTACTACCCGCTCCCGATGGTTTTGGAATAGGTAATTCCAAAAATTTTTATTTTTCTCATATGTATAATTGTATCTATGATTGCAGATATTGTTTTCTTCAAGGCATGTACTCATCAGCAAATTATGTTATTTTTGTTAATTTTGAAGATTTTGATAATGCCCTTGAAAAAGTCATTGAAGAAAATAAATCTTCTAAAATTACATTTTTTTCAGGATATGATTGTGACTCACTAGCTTTGGAAAACGTTACAGGTTTTGCAAAGCATATATTGGGATTATTTAGAAAATATCCGGATATTGATCTTGAGTTTAGAACTAAAAGTCTACAAAAGGATCCTTTTATTTCCGGTAAATTCATGGAAAATATTATTTTAGCGTATAGTTTAATGCCGGAGGCAATGTCTTCTGCATTAGACAATAAAACACCAACAATTGCGAAGCGGATTGATATTATGACTACTTTAGCTGCAAAGGGTTGGAAAATTGGTCTTCGTTTTGATCCTTTAATACATGGGAAAAACTGGAAAAAATTATATGGGGAATTATTTGAAAAAGTATTCAATTCTGTGCCTTTAAAATCAATACATTCGGTCAGCTTTGGTGCATTAAGATTTCCAAAACAAATGTTTAAAAATATTACTAAACTTTATCCTGAGGAAAAGTTATTTTCAGGACCTTTATCTAATAATGATGGAATTGTTTCTTATGATCATGATATTGAAGAGGAGATGATATCTTTTTGTCAGGACATAACAACTAGGTATGTTGATAAGAGTAAAATTTTCAAGTGTTCGGTTTAATTTATAGGTTTTTCAATATGAAAGATAAATGTATTTTAATTACTGGAAGCTCCAAAGGAATAGGTTTGTCAATAACACAAAGATTATTGCAACTTGGGGCTAAAGTGATTGGAATAGCTAGAGATCATGATAGTATTAAAGTAGAAAATAAAAATTATATAAAATATACTTCTGATATCAGTGATTTGATCAAATTCGAAAAATCAATTAAAGTAATCTTAAAAAATCACCCAGAAATTAATGTGTTAATTAGTAATGCTGGCTATGGTGAGTTTGGTCCGCTTGATAATTTTTCCATAAAACAAATTAATAATTTTATTACTTCAAATTTAACATCCCATCTAATAATTTCTAAATATTTACTTTCTCATTTTAAAAAAATTAAAATAGGAGATATTATCTTCATTGGTTCAGAAGCAAGTTTGATGGGTGCCAAGAATGGCAGCCTCTATTGTACTGCCAAATTTGGATTAAGGGGATTGTCACAGTCTTTACGTAAGGATGTTGTTGGAAGTAATATACGTGTTTGTATTATAAACCCTGGAATGGTAAGGACTAGTTTTTTTGATAAGCTTAAGTTTTCTCCAGGTAATAAAACTGAAAATTCAATTAGTTTGAAAGATATTGCTGATACAACAGCAAATATTTTGTCTATGGATAGGAATACTGTTATTGATGAAATTAATATATCACCTGCAACAAAGTTAATTAATTTTAATTAATTGAGGCTAGTTTTAGTAATGGTAAAAAAATTTATAATTACACTTTTCTTAATTTGCTTTGCAAAAAGTTTTGTATTTGCTGAAACTATTGACATTAATAATGATGAAATAAAGAAATTAATAAAAAATAAAGTTCCCATTGTTGATATAAGAACTTCAGATGAGTGGGAAAAGACTGGTATAATCGCAAATAGTATTTTACTAACTTTTTTCAAAAAAAATGGAACTTATAATTTTGAAACCTGGCATAAGAAACTTGGATACGTTATTGATACAAATAAACCTTATGTTTTGATTTGCAGAAGTGGAAGAAGAACCAAAATTGTATCTGAAATGATAGATAAAAAAATTGATAAATATCTTGGTGGTTCTATTGATTCCATGAGCGGTGGTAAAAAGGGACGTGAACGAAAAATGATGATGAATGATTTACACTATCTTAGGAAATAATTTTTCCCTAAAAATAATATTTTGTACATGTATACAAAGTTTATATATGATTGAATATAGTTTAATGCCGAAATTTGACAGGGATTATGATGTTTATTGTTGTTTAACAAGAACACCGAACACAAATAAGAAGAAAAAAATGAAATTCTGTTCAAATTGTGATTATATAGAAGAAGAGGCGCTAACTAAAAAAAGAGAAAAAAGTGGAGGATGTCCAAAGTGTGACCATCCTTCATTCAGTTCAGATTCTAATATTCATGATTTTGCCATTCTAAAATCAGTTAAGTCGGTCAATTCTCGTACTGATGCTGTTCTTAATGATTCTTCAGATGATAGAGTAAAGGAATATTATACAATTTCAACTCACTTTGATTTTGATCCAAAATCAATCATTGGATCTTATGGTATGAAAAGTATTCCATTTGGAATTGAATTTGTTAAGGATGTTGAAATTACAAAAGTGAATCTTGGAAGCGGTCAAATTGATGCTAATAATATCATGATTAACCAAATTGAAGAGGTTCCAAGACATGGTTTTGTGACTTGTTCTTATTGTGGTAAATCCACTTCAAAACCAAGAGAGACAAGTCGATTTGAGAATAAATCATTTCATTATCCATATTGTAAACATAAAGGTAAAGAATACAATTGGCTATCTGATGATGTATTTAAAGAAGT
>CAKZQZ010000093.1 GCA_937142855.1 uncultured Alphaproteobacteria bacterium
CATACTATGCCAAAATGGGGTTCAATTTGGGCGATTTTCCAGAAGCGGAAAGATATTATAAGGAAGCCATCTCTATTCCAATGTTTCATGGCATGACATTTGAACAACAAGATGAGGTTGTTTCAGCTCTTACAGATATACTGGTTTAATTTTTTATGAATATTTGTATTATCCCAGCTAGAGGCGGTAGCAAGCGTATACCTAGGAAGAATATTAAAAATTTTTTAGGCAAAGAAATTATAGCTTACAGCATTGAAGCTGCGTTAGAGTCAAAATGTTTTGATAAAGTCATCGTATCTACTGATTGTCATGAAATTCGAGATGTAGCAGAAAAATTTGGCGCAAGTTGCGATCAACTTAGACCTGATTACTTAAGTGATGATTTTACAGGCACATCCGAAGTTATAAAATATGAAATAAAAAGATTAAGTGATTCCGGAAATAAAATAAGTATCGTAACTGAAATATATGCAACGGCCCCGCTAATGAAGCCAGAATTTATTAAGCAGGGAATAGACTTGTTAATGAAACTGCCCTCAAACTCTTATGTATTTTCTGCAGTTGAATTTGAATATCCTGTGCAAAGGGGGTTTGAAATTGTAGAGGATAGGTGTCATGCAATAGACCCCGAGGCATTTAATAAGAGATCACAAGACTTGAAACCAATTTTCCATGATGCAGCGCAGTTTTATGTTGGATTTGCTGAAACTTGGCTTAATTGCGAATTTAGATTTAATAGCATGTCATATCCATTTATATTACCTCGTGAAAATGTTGTAGATATTGATAATGAATCAGATTGGAAAATAGCAGAAGCAATTGCTATGTATGGCAAATAGTTTGACAAATTACTATTATTTTACAGAAGCTGGTAATCAGTTTGGATTGGGCCATTTGAAAAGATATGAGGCGATATCTCAAATGCTACCAGAAATTACCATTGAACTAGTTCTGTACAATAAATCAGATACAAATTTTTGTGATAATTTTTGGGATAATGATAATAAAGATAAAATAAAAAAATACATTTCTAGTTCTCAGGCAATATTTGTAGATACTTTTGTCGCAGATGAGGAAGTGTTTAAAATATTTGAAACAGCAAATAAATTAGTTGTTATAGATGATTATATAAGGAGACCTTGGGAAAAAGGTCTGATAATTGATTGGACACTTGATGCCGAAAAGTGGCGTGAAAATTGTGGTGATATATCTTTATTTGGTATTAAGTACATAGCAACAAGAAAATCATTTATGTGCCAAGAGTGGGACAGAGAAGTGATAAAAAAAAAATTTATTGATTGGAAAATCGGTACTGTATTCGGAGGGAGTGATAATCTAAATTTGACTGATCAAATTTATTCGATACTAAAAAATCATAAAAATGTTTCTCATTTCGGAACTAAACTATATCCCTCATATAAAAAATATAAGGACAATAATAGATTTCTTTGGGATTTAGAAGAATCTGATTTTTCAAAAAAAATATCAAGTTGCGATATGGTTATTACTGCTGGAGGTCAAATGCTATATGAATTAGCAAGGATGGGAGTTCCATCAATTTGCCTGTCAACAAATGATAATCAAGATGAAGATTTTCGTGCATTTTCTTCTAATAAATTAATTATTCCTTTTGAATTTAGAGAGTTAAGTTCAACTAAGTTTATAAAAAAAATTAATACCCTCGACTATAGTAACCTACTTGAAATTAATGAACGCTGTAAGTTTTTATTTTCTAATAATAATATTTTAGGCGATGAAATAAAGAATTATTTATGTTTGTACAATATATAAATTCTGGAACAACAGCAATATTAAAACTTTTAAAGTCTAATTGCATAGATAATGTCATTGTTGCCGAAGACCTTTGCCCTGAGGTAATGCAATCTATATTAAAAATTGGTGTTAAATTGTTAATAGCACCTGTATCTAAATTAGGACGGTCCGCTGATTATTATATTACGTATTTTAGCAATCAATCTCCATATATTAAGACGGCAATTTTATTTAGCCACGCTTATGGCGTATACGACGAAGATCAATTAAATAATTTAAAGAAACATGTTTTATCGAGTGATATACTGATTAATGATTGCTGTCTATGTGATCCAATCGAAATGCTTGATATTCATAATTTAAGCTTGCCTGCTGTTTGTAGTTTTGGTTATTCCAAAGTGCTTGATCTTGAATGTGGTGGGTTGTTATTGACAAGCGAAAAATATCAAACTGATCTTCCTAGAAATCTAATCAAGCATCATATAACGAGATTTGATTATCGATATCTTTTCGAAACTAAATCAAATGTGTCTGTTCGAATAGATGCATTTAAAAGTTCGTTATTCTATTTAATGTTGCTTAGATATAGAAATGATCTTTTTTTACGAAAAAGTCAATACAGATGTATTTTAAAAAATACATTTCATGATTGTAATTTTTTAGATTCACCATGGAGATTTGTGCTTTTCACTAATTTTAATCAGCCCACTGTGCAAGAGTTGCAGGATCGGGCTTTAAAATGTGGTGTTTTTCTTGGTGCAAATTATCCTTTAATAAAATTAATCAACGATGATTTAACGATTGACATCGAAAAAATGAATTCCATTGGTTGGCCAATAAATATTTTTACTGATTTTCGTGTTACTGACTCTTATATAAAAAAAGTTTGTAAGTTATTAAGGAGTGAACTATGAAGGTGGCAATTATGCAACCTACCTTTTTTCCCTGGGTTGGCTATTTTTCATTGATAAATGAAGCCGACATGTTTGTTTTTTTAGATGATGTTGAATATTCTCATCAGTCATGGCAATCAAGGAATCACTTTGAGATTTCAGGTTCAATCAAATGGATCTCATTACCAATCGAATCATCTTCAAAAAATTTAATAAAAAATATTAAAATTAAAAATGTAGAAAGATTTATTCATAAAATAGAACGTTCACTTAAGCAGTCTTATACAAAGTGTGCTAGGGAGGCTATTTCTGATGATTTTTTTACAATATTAAAATCTCAAAAAATCCAATTTTTATCAGAATTTAATATATTCGTTATAAAGTATTTTTCTAAATATTTGGGGCTTCAAACTGAATTTATAAATTCTAGTGTATTGAATATTGAGGGAAATAAAAGTGACAAAGTTAATGGCATATTAAAAGCTTTAGGCGCCACAACATATGTATGTTCTCCAGGTTCGCGTGAATATATGATTGAGTATGGGTTGAATAATTTTTACTGTCCAATTGATTTTTATGATTATCGATCCTCAATTGATGTAACTGATAATAAACGACTGGGTGTGAATTTGAGTATTTATCATACAATCAGGCATTTTTCGAAAGAGGAAATTTTGAATGCTATTCAATAAATCTGTACAAATTGGAAATAAATGTATTTCTAATGATAATAATGTTTTTTTAATAGCTGAAATTTCAGCAAATCATAATAATGATATACTGCGAGCAAGAGAAATTATATGGGAGGCTTCAAAGAATGGTGCTGATGCTGTCAAATTTCAAACATATACTGCTGACACTATTACATTAAATTCTGATAAACCAGATTTTCTAATAAATGGTGGATTATGGGATGGTAGAACTTTACATGATATTTATAGTGAAGGTTCTTTACCTTGGGAGTGGCATGCAGATTTATTTGAATATGCAAGGAGTTTGGGATTAGCAGTTATCAGTTCTCCTTTTGATGAGACCGCCGTTGATTTTCTCGTTGAGCTTGGTGTAGACGCTCTGAAAATTGCTTCGTTTGAAATAAATCATATACCTCTTATTTGTTATGCTGCCAAAAAAGGTGTTCCTTTAATAATTTCCACTGGTATGGCTAATTATGAAGAAATTTATGAAGCAGTTAATTCTGTTTCAGAGTTTACTAAGGATTTAATACTCTTGCACTGTATTTCTTCATATCCTGCAGAGCCTAAAGATTATAGTCTAAGTAGTATACCTAAGCTCTTTGAGAACTTTAATTGTTTAGTTGGATTATCTGATCATTGTGTTGATAACCTTGCAGCTTCTACGTCAGTTGCATTAGGTGCAGTTGTAATAGAGAAACACTTTACTCTCGATCGTAATGGTGGTGGTTTAGATGACAGCTTTTCACTCGAACCCAAAGGATTAAAGGATTTAAGGAATAATGTCGATACAATTAAGGTAGCAATGCAATCATCTAAAAACGGTTGTTCCGAAAGCGAAAAACAGTCACTCAAGTATCGAAGATCAATTTATGCAAGTAAACCCATAAAGGCGGGTGATCAGTTTACAACATCTAATATTAAAGTAGTTAGGCCAAGTATGGGCCTTCATCCAAGGTTCTACTCAAGTTTAATTGGGAAATTTGCAAACCGAGATATTGAATTCGCCTCACCAATTTGTGAAGGGGATTTGGATAATGAAATACTGTAAATCATGTCTTGCTACAGATTTAAGGCCTAATGCTTCATTTAATGATGCTGGAGTCTGTATCGCATGCCAGTATCATTCGGATGAAGTACCAAATAATTCGTCAAACGAAAAGATTAGATTACTTAGGCAGTGGATTGAAGAACTTAAAAAAAGAAATGGTCGTAAGTCTTATAATAAGCACTATGACTGTATTGTTGGCGTTAGCGGTGGGAAAGACAGCACGCGTCAGGCACACTGGGTTCGTGATCGGTTGGGCATGAATCCGCTTTTGGTTTGTGGCGCTTATCCGCCCAAACAAATGACAGAAATTGGTGGTGATAATCTTGCTAATTTAATAGATATGGGTTTCGATATCGAAGTCGTTTGCCCTGCTCCTAGAACTGCTGCTCATTTATCTTTGGAATCATTTCGTAAATTTGGCAATGTTTGTAAGTCAACCGAAATGGCACTTTTTGCTGTTGTACCAAAAATTGCAATTGAAAAAAAAATTCCATTTATTTTCTGGGGTGAAAACCCTGCATTGCAAGTAGGTGATTCAGCGACTTTAGGTGAAAACGAATTTGATGGTTCAAATTTAAGAAATTTGAATACCCTCGTAGAGGGAGGAAAAAGCTGGATGAGTTCAGTTTCAAATTCTGCTCATTTAAAATTTTACGAATATCCAGATTTTTACCTTATGAAAAAATTCGGTATCAATATTGTTTATTTAGGTCCTGCATGGGATGACTGGAGTAATGATGAAAATTCAGTATATGCAAGCTTACAAGGTTTACAAGTAAGGCCTTATGATACAGATTCTACTGGTGATATTTCAGGAGCATCAATGCTTGATGAAGAGTTTACAAATATCAATATGATGCTCAAATATTATAAGTTTGGTTTTGGGCGAGCTACAGATACCGTAAATGAAAGAATTCGTTCTGGTATTATGAACAGGTCTGAGGCTATAGAAATAGTTGAACGATATGATGGAGTCTGTGATGACTATATCATAAAGAAATATTGCGATTATGTTGAAATTTCCGTTTCTACGTTTTGGGAAATTTCAAATAAATATGTTAATAAAGATCTATTTAGTGTTAAACGTGGCTCCCGTCCAGAAAAGAAATTTAAAGTTGGAGAAGACTTTGATTAATATAATAAATGCTGGTTGTGGTAATTTTTCCTCAGTTAGAAATTGGGTAAATCAATATACGAGTAGGGTTCAAATTATCACTAATCCAAAACAATATATTAAGGGGCCAATAATACTTCCGGGTGTTAGTTCTTCAACACAATTGATGAATAATTTAAGAGCTACAGGATTTGAAACATTATTAAAAGAATTGAATTCTACTGGAGAAAAAATTATTGGAATATGTGCTGGTTTTCAAGTCCTTGGTGTATATACAGAGGAAGATGTAGGCACAGATTGTTTAAATATACTCCCATTCAAAGTCTCAAGATTAAAAGACACTTTTGGAGTAGAAACAACTTGTACTGGATGGAAAAAGGTTAACATAAAAATAAAAGAACAGACTTTGTTAAAAGAAGATTTTAAGAAAAAGCGAGTTTTGCGAGGTGAAGCATATTTTAACCATGAGTATGGTGTGTCAAGTAACGACTATCCCTTACATAATGATTATAACTATGGAATTTCAGAAGGTTATTACTCCCACATAATCAATAATAATGTCTATGGATTTCAATTTCATCCTGAAAAAAGTTCTGTCTTTGGTAGAGAATTGTTAGGTATCTTGAGATGAGAACAAGACTTGGTTTTTCAGTTTGTGGTTGGGGCGAACATCTATATCAAAGTTATGGAATTGGTTCTTTTAAATACCTGGGTAATGACAAATTAATTTTTAAAAATTTGGAAAGACATAGTGTCGATGAATTACTCATAATATCACCATGTAGTAATCCGGTAGATGCTAGAAATAATTTGTATGACTATTCTAGACTAGAAAGTAATTACATTAGTGTGCCAGTTGCAATAGGTGGGGGTATTAACTTAAATATACTTGAAAACCTGCTAGATAAAGGTTGCGTCGAACGATTTATGTTTAGTGGTAGTTTACAAAATAAATCAAAACAATTGATTAAAAAAGTAACAAAAGAATATGGGCGTCAGTCCGTTCTTGGTTTGCTTGCGCTTAAATTTTATGAAAATGATATCTGGCTTTTAGATATGGATCACTCAAGCTATAGAAAGTTCAAGCAATATGATCTAGATGTTGCATACGATATTTGTGATGAAG
>CAKZQZ010000094.1 GCA_937142855.1 uncultured Alphaproteobacteria bacterium
GATCAATGTTTTTTTTTCATTTATAGGATTTAAGTCCCATATAACTACTGAGTAATCAAAGCTAGCACTAGCCATCAGTTTATTATTTGACGAAACTGCTAATCCTTTTACTGGTCCACCATGGGCTGTAAACTGTTCAATTGCTATAACAGTTTTGTTGACTAAAAAAAAAGAGATTAAAATTATAAATACAATCTTAATCTCTTTATTTAAATTTTTTAGTCTTTTCATTTTCAAGTAGGTTAATTTACTCGGCTGGTTCTGGATTACTTTTCTTCTTTTCATCCATTTCTTTTACCCATAAATTATGGTGTTCTTTTGCCCAGTTTCTATCTACTTCTCCACTATTCATTGCATCAATTGCACCTTCCATACCCACTGAACCAATATAAATATGCGCAATAATCATTATCATAAGGCCAAGTGAAACAATTCCATGCCAGACTTGGTTATATTGTTGCTCTTGAAGTGCTGTAAGGTCTGTAGGTAAATTAAGTCCTAATACATTCAACAATGCAAAAGTGTCAGCAAACATTGTTGTCTGAAATGGAAACATCAATGCGATACCTGACATGCTAACGGATAATCCACCTATCATGGTGATCCAGAAAATCATTTTTTGACCAGCGTTAAATTTTTTAGCTGGTGGATGCATACCAGCTTTAAAAATACCGCCACCCATCTTAAGCCATTCCCAGTCAATTTTTGATGGAATATTGTGACGTACCCATAATATGAAAGCCAATGCAAGCCCCAGCATAAAAGAGAATGCTAAATAATTATGTATGTATTTTCCACCAATTGTAATTGCCGTGAAAATCTCTGGTCCAAATATAGGTAGTAAAACATATTTACCATAAATTAAATTTAAGCCTGTAAGTGCCAGTAGAACAAAAGACCCTGCCATTAACCAGTGTGCAAATCTATCTATTGCAGCAAACCTTAAAATAGTTTGTCCTGCCAAACCAGTCTCAACTTTAATCTTTCCTCTATACATATAAAAAGCAAATAATAGTCCAATTATTCCAAGCAATCCAAGACCACCATATAAAGAAACCGGTCCATTTCTTATGGCTCTCCAATTATCACCTTCTGATTGGATCATGACTGCAGATAGTTCATCTTTCATCTGAGTTGACCCAGCATTACCTGTTCTAATATATCTCCACAAATCCGCATCTGATTTTAAGCCTAAAGTTTTTCCAGGAACTTCGCCGCTGACTTGTGCTATTGACACGCTAGGATTTGATATGAACGCTAGATTAATTACAAATATCATCATAAATGTAACAAGTAACTTTCTAAACATGCATTTTACTCCTTATCAAAATTATTAATAACTTCGTTGTCTTGATGTATGCATTTTAAGGTTATATACCTGATCTTTTGTAAGAGTATTATCTTTTTTACCTAGATATACTCCCTTCTTATAATTCAGTATTCTACCTTGCTCAGTTTCTTTACATGAGCTTAAAAGCAAAGAACTAATGAGTATTGATATAATTAAAAAAAATTTATTTATCTTAATCATAATTTTTACTCCGAAATATTTGGAATTAAAGAATCAAAAAAGGCGGATAAAAATCCGCCTTTTTATAAATAAGATTTAGCCTTTTAGTTGGTAAGCAGTGCCCCAACCCCAAGCTCCTGATCCAAAGCCACGCGCAACTACTCTTTCTCTAAAAATATTTGCTACTTCGTCGCCATCTCCAGCTAATAATGCTTTGGTTGAACACATTTCTGCACATGAAGGTAATTTACCCTCAGCTAACCTGTTGCGACCATATTTTTGGAACTCAAGTTCTGACATGTCTGCCTCAGGACCGCCTGCACAGAAAGTACACTTGTCCATTTTTCCTCTTGAACCATAATTTCCTGCTTGAGGAAATTGTGGAGCTCCAAAAGGGCAGGCATAAAAGCAATAACCACATCCAATACAAAGGTCTTTAGAATGCAATACAACACCTTCATCAGTTTGATAAAAACAGTCGACAGGGCACACAGCCATACACGGAGCATCTGAACAATGCATACATGCAACTGATATTGACCTTTCTCCAGGCTTACCATCTTGGATTGTTACAACTCTTCTTCTATTAATTCCCCATGGAACCTCATGCTCATTTTTACATGCTGTCACACAGGCGTTACACTCAATACATCTTTCTGCATCGCATAAAAATTTCATTCGTGCCATTTTTAAGCCCTCCTTAAGCTAGTTCAATTTCACACAAGGAACATTTAGTCTCTTGCATCTGAGTTACTGAGTCATATCCATAGGTCATAGCTGTATTAGCTGCTTCACCTAACACATATGGATCGGAGCCCTCTGGATATTTAGACCTAAGGTCTTTACCTTCCATGTGACCACCAAAGTGAAAAGGTAAGAAAGCTACACCTTTAGCAACACGTTCTGTTACCATTGCCATAACTTTAATTCTTGCACCTTCAGGAGTTGCCACCCAAACCATAGCTCCATTTCTTATTCCTTTTGAATTCGCATCAAATGGATTAATTTCAACAAACATGTCTTGTTGTAATTCGGCTAACCATGGATTAGATCTGGTTTCATCTCCACCACCTTCATACTCAACCAATCTTCCTGATGTAAGAATAATTGGATATTTAGCAGAATGGTCAACATCTTGAATAGACTTATATAAAGTAGGTAATCTATACGCCATTCTGTCTGAATATGTTGGATAGTCAGCCACTAAATCCCTTCTTGATGTATATAATGGCTCTCTATGTAACGGAACAGGATCAGGGAATGTCCACACTATCACTCTAGCTTTAGCGTTTCCAAAAGGGGCACAACCATGCTTGATAGCTACCCTTTGAATACCACCTGATAGGTCAACTTTCCAGTTAGCTTTATCACCGCCAACTTTATCGATAGCTGCTTTTTCGTCAGCAGTTAGGTCTTTATCCCATCCTAATTTCTTTAGCATAGCCATAGTGAATTGTGGATATCCATCTTTAATTTCAGATCCAACAGGATATGAACCTTCAGCTAATAAATTATTACCTTCATGTTCAACGCCAAATCTTGCTCTAAAGCAAAGTCCACCTTCAGCCACTGGCTTTGATGTATCATAAAGAAGTGGCGTACCTGGATGCTTCATCTCTGGATTTCCCCAACAAGGCCAAGGTAAACCATAATAGTCACCATCCACTTCACTACCTACAGCTTGAAGTGTTGTCCTATCAAAAACATGTTGGTTTTTCATATGAGCCTTAAGTCTTTCAGGTGATTGACCTGTGTAACCTATTGTCCACATACCACCGTTAAACTCTCTAGTAACATCTTCAATTAAAGGTTCATCATTCGTTACCTTAATTTTTCTAAACATACGATCTGCAAAGCCAAATTTCTTTGCAAACTTGTATATAATTGTATGATCAGGCAAGGAATCAAATGAAGGATCAATAACTTTTTCTCTCCATTGAAGTGATCTATTTGAAGCGGTAACAGATCCATATGTTTCAAACTGAGTTGTTGATGGAAGCAAATACACACCATCAGTCTTATCAGAGAGAACAGCAGAAACTGTTGGATATGGATCAATCACAACCATAAGGTCTAACTTCTCCATTGCAACTTTCATCTCTTTCATTCTTGTTTGAGAGTTAGGTGCATGTCCCCAGAAAACCATTGCTTTTAGATTATCTGGCTGCTCAATATTATCTTTATTTTCAAGAACACCATCAATCCATCTTGATACAGGTATTCCTTTTTGGTTCATAAGACTCTTAGTTTTACCGTCTTTACCTTTTATAGAAGCAAATCTAGCTTTCAACCAATCATAGTCTTCTTCCCAAACCCTTGACCAGTGCTTCCATGCTCCTGCAGATAAACCGTAATATCCAGGCAATGAATGAGACAAGATACAAAAGTCAGTAGCGCCTTGAACATTATCATGTCCACGGAAAATGTTAGCACCACCACCAGCAGTACCCATATTACCGAGAGCTAATTGAAATGCACAGTAGGCTCTTGTATTATTATTACCATTAGTATGCTGCGTTCCACCCATACACCATATAAATGTACCAGGTCGATTATTTGCCATGATTTTAGCAACTCTTTTTAACTGTGACCCAGGAACTCCAGTGACTCTTTCTGTTTCTTCAGGATTCCACTTTTTAACTTCAGCTCTTATGTCATCCATTCCATAAACACGCTGCCTAATGAACTCCTTATCTTCCCATTTATTTTCAAAGATATGCCACATAATTCCCCAGATTAACGCAACATCAGAACCAGGACGAAATCTTACAAATTCGTCAGCATGCGCTGCAGTTCTAGTAAATCTTGGATCACAAACAATTAATGGAGCATTATTCTGTTCTTTTGCTTTCATTAAATGCATTAGTGAAACAGGGTGTGCTTCCGCTGGATTTCCACCAATAACAAACATAGCTTTTGAGTTATGTATGTCATTATAGGAGTTAGTCATAGCACCATAACCCCATGTATTAGCAACACCTGCAACAGTAGTTGAGTGACATATTCTAGCTTGGTGATCACCATTATTTGATCCCCAATAAGCATAAAATTTTCTAAATAAATATGACTGCTCATTATTAAACTTTGCAGAACCTAACCAATAAACAGAATCTGGACCTGAAGACGTTCTTATAGCTTCCATTTTATCGCCAATTTCGTTTATGGCATCATCCCATGACATACGGGTCCATTTACCACTAACAAGTTTCATAGGATATTTCAATCTTCTTTCACCACTTGCGGTTTCACGCACTGAAGCACCTTTAGCGCAGTGAGCGCCTAGATTAATTGGACTATCCCAACCTGGCTCTTGACCTGTCCATACACCATTTTGAACCTCAGCCATGACAGTACATCCAACAGAACAGTGAGTACACACAGTCTTCTTCATAGATACTGCAGCGTTTGATGCCGAAGCTTGAGCTGGTTTTACATTTGCACCAGAAAGAGCAGCCGCAGTAGCTAGGCCACCAACTGCTAGCCCGGAGCCTTTCAAAAAGGCACGTCTATCAACAACTTTTTCTGTAACTTTACCAATGAAAGATGAAGTTTGGGAGCCTATCGCCACCCCTTTCGCCTTCTTTCTAAGCATAGTATTCCTCCTAAAAAATTAAAATTAAAATCTTGCGGTTTCGTAATAAGTTTTTACATGCTTTGTTTTCTGGTAGCCTGAACCAGTAGTATTCATAGTATCGCTAGCTGAAGCTGTCTTTGAAACTGTTGCAGCAACCGTAACGCTTGCCGCTGTAACAGCAGCTCCTCTGAGAAACTCTCTTCTAGTATTTTTAGATTTATCAATCTTCATTTTACACTCCTTAAAAGTAGTTCAACTATTTGAACTAATGAAACAGGGGCCAATCGCTACCCCGTAACATCCATTGAGAACGACGAACGTTCTATTTCCATAAATTCTCTTCCTATAGTTCCTATTGGCGAGTAAAATACCGCAATTCTAGAACTCTCAATATCCCTCATCAGCAAATCAACCCAAGGGGCTAAGTGCTTGTTAAAAAAATCTTTTTGTTCTCCGATGGAGAATTTTTTTGAAAACTTACCCAGAATCAATCCAGACATCATATCAAATAGACTAGCTATATGATCCTCAGGTTCCTTAACATTTTCGGCTAACTGAATACCTATTTCTTTCATATCATTTCTAAGTTTTGCCAAAGGTTTATCTTTTAGAAAACCAGTAAGGTAGTATGATGCAAAAGGAAGTATTTCACCTCTGCCAACACCAATAAAAATTCTAACATATTCGTCTCTAATAGTTGGGAGATCTAAAGAAGAGGCTAATTTAGAAAGAGTTTTAATTGATTTTCCAATAGGGGATTCATCTGATTCTAACTTAGTTAACTGATTAACCAACTCTGCGCTTGGCTCAGCCCTAAGAAGATTAGCTAAAAATGAATACATATCAGCCCTAAGCTGATCTTCATTATTAATTATATTTAAATTTTCTGCAGTTTGAGTGCTCAAAATAATCCCCCAAGAATACTATTTACTAAACTTTACAAAAAATAAAGTTTTTTTTACTTAATTTGTTAAGTTAAATTTTTTATTCTGTATAATTCAAATTATATAAAATTAGTTATAATATTTTTTCTATTGCCTGGGTGTGAAAGTCATCATTTTGGGTCTAGGCTTTTTTAAATCCTCATCTATAAACAATTCTTCTTCTTTTTGGAAAGCGTTGTGTAAATCATTGGATTTATCACCCTCAACTTCTTTTTTAACTTCTGTGCTTCCATGTTCTTCATTGTCTACGTTATCAGCTTTTTTTATTTTTTCTTTTGAGTTTGTTTTTTTACTAGCTTTTGTTTTTGACAATTCTTCTTTTTTTATTTCTTTTTTATCATTTTCATCTTGCTCACCTTCATCATCTTGACTTTTCAAAAGCTCTGAAAGGTACCCTTTGCCAACTTGATATGCTGTTTGCATACCTTCAACAACGGTTGCAGCATCAGTAAAGTCTTCATGATAATCATTAATTTCTGCATCTGCAAAACGTATAATTGGATTCAGTTTCCAGACTCTTCTAAGAGCAATTTGACGAAGTCGATCAGGAACGCCTTTTTTAAAAAAAACATCAAGGCCTTTTTCTTTTTTAATTTTTTCTGGATTCGGCAACTTAAATTTTTCTAACAGTTCATCGTCATTAAGATCCTCATATTCACCTTCATCTTCTTCAACTAGAGAAGTTTCCTTTTCTTTGTTTTGTTCTAAGGAATCTTTTTTTACTTCAGAGGAGTCTTTTTTTACTTCAGAGTTATCTTTTATATTATTTCTAGCTTTTCTTTTAGACCATCTAGAAATAAAATTATCACTCAAATTTTCTTCTTTATCTTCCATTAATAATCTCTGCTAATTGTAAATATTCTTCTTGTTTAGACGAAAATCTCCACCTCTTCTGACATTTTCATCAACATTTTTTTTGTCTCGCTTCCTTTTCTTAAACTCTTCAGGATGAAAATGAAAGTTAACAAACTTTTCTAAAAGTTCAGCTATTGGTCCATATAATGGAATTTTCTCTATCCTATCTTCACCACAGTCTTCGTAGTCCTGGATATGATAAGGAGACAAAGAAACTTCTGCTAAATGTACATCAACCAAATCCTCAGATGATTTTTCTTCTTTCTCATCTGACTTATCTATTAAATCTCCATCCCTTAAAACAATGTAAACTGAAGGATCTGATGATTGAAGATTTTCTGCATATCCCTCAGCTTCAGCACGATGAAGGTCAATTGAAGCATCGGCAACATATAAGTTTTTGTTATGACTATCGTAGGTTTTAATATCATTTAGTAGTGGGTAAATTCTTACATCATTAATTGGAGGATAGCCTTCTCCACTTGATACATTCAGAGGAATCAAGTCATTTATAACCCATTTATGACTCTCCCAAATATTTTCTATTTCTTGTCTCTCAAGAATAATTCTAACAGCATAAAGAAGGTGTTTTTTACTCTCTAAATTTTCCATAAGTCTCTCAGCAAAAATACTTTGCAACACAAATTAAGTTAACAATGTAGCAATATAAAAAACTAAAAAACAAATTAAAAATTTTTATATCATTAGAAAAAAATTGACAATTGATGCAATATAACTCTTTCATGCAATAATCTTTGGAGAATGAATCTTGGATATTGATAATAACAAAGTATTAATTTGCAATTGTGAAAATACTATGGAGATAGATGGTGAAGCTATTAGCAAAGCCTGTAACTCTCCCTCAAAATGTGACGTGTACGACAATTTATGCGGTACACAATTGGATTTAGTATTAGAACAACTTAAAACCACAAAAGAAAACAATAAAAACTTATTTATAGCTTGCACTCAAGAACAACACACTTTTGAACAACTTGCAGAAGAAAATAACCTTGATGCACCTAAAACTTTCAATATCAGAGAATATGCAGGATGGTCGAAAGAAAATAAAAATTTAACTCCCAAAATTAGCTCACTTATTAATTCATCAATAAAAAGCACAAAACAAACCCCTAGCCTTACTATAGAATCTTCTGGAAGATGCTTTGTCTATGTTGATGCTTCAAATGGCGATGATTCATTAGAAATTGCAGCTGATTTTTGTCAAAAACTATCTTCTCATTTAGGTGTTACGCTGATGATATCTAATGACAAAGGAGATTTTTTTACAGAAACTAAAAATTTTAAAATAACTAAAGGTTCCATAAAAAAAGCACAGGGATATTTTTCCAAATTTAAAATTGAAGTTAGTGATTTTTCAGAAATATTAAAAAGTAGTAAATCTAGTCTAGAGTTTGGAGAATTTTTTAAAGCTGTTGATACAGAATGTGACTTAATAATAGACCTTAGCGAAAACCCACCTATGTTTACAGGTGATCACAAGAGAGATGGATATTTTAGGGGTAGCACCAATAGCCCAAGTGATCTATTAAATATTTTCACCAAAGCAATTGATATGATAGGTCAATTTGAAAAACCTATTTATGTAGATTTTAATGAAAACTTATGCGCACATTCAAGAAATAGTAAAACAGGTTGCACAAAGTGTTTAGATGTGTGTCCAGCAGGAGCGATTCAATCAATAGGTGATATTGTTTCTGTTGATCCAGGAATATGTGGTGGATGTGGTTTTTGTGGCTCTGTCTGTCCATCAGGGGCAATTCAAACAAATTATCCTAGTCTAGATATAGTACTGAATTCATTATCAGATCTAAATAATCAATTTTTAAAAGCTGGAGGACAAAATCCTTCACTAATCTTGTTTGATTTAGAATTTGGGAATGAAATGATTAACCTTATTTCAAGACATGGCAAAGGTCTACCAGCTAATTTAATACCTTATGGAATGCACTCAGTTGGAAGAGTTGGGCATGATATATTAGTCTCTACTATAGCTCTTGGTTTCAAAAAAATATTTATACTCACAAATCCTAAAAACAGTGATGAATATACCTTTTTACCTCATCAGGTTGACCTTGCAAACTCACTGCTTTCAGGTATTGCTAAAAATAATACCAATTCAATCCATATTATTGAAGAAAACGATCCTGATAAAGTGGAACTTAAAATTTACGAAAAAGATGGGTATACAAAAATCAAATCTTCTCCCTTTGTTGCACTTGGCGCTCCAAGGGGAATTTTAAGAGCTGGAATGCAGGGCTTGTCCAAATCAAATAACAATAAAAATTCTATCATAGAACTACCAGAAGGGTCACCATATGGTAAGGTAGACGTTAATCTTGATAGTTGTACAATATGTTTATCATGCGTGAACGCATGTCCTGCAGGGGCACTACAAGACAACCCTGATTCACCACAATTATTATTTAGAGAGGACGCATGCTTGCAATGTGGTATCTGTGTCGCAACATGTCCAGAAAAAGCTATTTCACTTATACCACAATTTAATTTAAATGACGACGCCATGTCCGCAAAAGTTATAATAGAAGATCAACCTTTTGATTGTATTGAATGTGGTAAAACTTTTGGATCTACTAAATCAATTGAAAGAATTATAGACCGTCTCTCTTCTCATTCAATGTTTGAAGAAGATGGAAGAACTCAAATGCTCAAAATGTGTGAGGACTGCAGAGTTGGTGCGATGTTTGCTCAAAAAGATAAAATGCTTGAGGCTAAGGAAAGACCAAACCCAAGAACAACTGATGATTACTTAAAAAAAGATTAAGATAAATCAGCTAAAGGTAGGTTTGTTAATAGGTTTTGAGGTTTAAACTTTATTTTTGATTTATCATTCATTGCTAAACCTAAATAAACAGGCTTATTAACCATTGTTTTTACAAACCCATCTTGAGCTTCAAGTTGAAACAAACATAATATCTGTTTAAGCCTCGGTTCAGAAACCTCTAATCCTTTATAAAGGTCATTTAATATAGAGTTTGAGTCACTTTCAAGGCCTAAATGCCATGACCATTTCTCATCTTCAATTTTTTGCATTGATTTAATAGATGTCTCTATTGACAAAAAGTGTGATATCCATTTTTCCATGACCCTTGCTAAAGCCTCCAAACCAGGCTTTGTGTATGCCAAGTCAATAGAAGTATCAAATTTATCCGACCTTTCCCAATAATTATCAGCTGTACTCTCTCTTAAGATGTCAATATCAACCTCTAACTGTTTGGGATCATTCCTGGCTGGGTTTCTTTGTTCTGCCTGTACCTCAACAGTTAATTCGTCAGCGACCATGATTTCGTCTTCAGCTATTGTTACCACCTGAGTTCTAAAAAATAATTCTGAAGCTCTTACTTGCAAAGCGTAAGGACAATCATTAAGAATGTTTCTTAAAATTATCTGAACTAGTTGATCAACAAAAAGTGGAGGAAAATCTATCTCTTTACCTCTTGCTATAGCTAAATAGGCAGAGTCTAAAGTTGGGTAATGAGACAAAAAATCTCTGAAACGCAGAATGACCTCATAATTAAAAATTACATCTTTATCTTTAATTTTTTGAAGATCATTTTTTTCTATATTAACAAAAGGATTGTCGATTAACCTTTTATGTAATTCTATTTCAGCTGGACACGATTCCTCAATTGGTGCCACTTCAGGCCTATAGAAATAGGCTCTCATAAAATCTTCAGTTGGAACAAGATGTCCTTCGTTGTTTTTGTCCAGCAAATGCCAGCCAGATGTTAGCCAAAAATCTTTATTGATCATTATAAATAATCTTCCTCTATGTTTGATCTTCCTCTACGACAGTCCAAATTTTTTGTTCAGCACAAGATTCTGCCTTTGGTAAGTTTCTATACTTTTCCTTAATTCCTTCTTTTGTCCATTCTCTTGAAATGCTTAAAAGACTACCCCTTTCATGATCTTTACATAGCTCTAACATTAAACTTATTTCTTCAGATGCTGCGTTTGTAGCAATTTCTTTTGTTGGAGCTCCATATTTATCCATTAAAAATTGACTAAGATCATTTTTTAGTTCCTCTAAATCTTCTGCACTCACACTCACTAGGCTAACTAATGTAGAATAGCCAAAAGTTTTACATCCCATAAATCCATTTGAAAAAGCTTGTTTAACCTTCCCTTTAAGATCTTCTGGTTCTAAATTATAAAAATTAAAAGTTCCTACAACCGCAAGCTCTCCTTCTTCTGAAGCCAAGGGAAATATATTTAAATCTGACTTATCAAAGCGTATTGTTCTTGCAAATTTCATGTTAAATTAATGTCTCCAATTTCTTTTAAAACTTCAGTTGGAGACAAGAAAAGTTCTTTTTCATTTAATTTTACTATCGCGAGCCCGTTTTCATCTAAACCTACCCAAGACACCTCTTGATCACCCTTAATAGTAATTATCTTTGATTCTTCTCTTCTCTTGTTCCAGGCTTCAGCCACTGGCTTGAAGCCATCATCTTCCCATTGACTTATCCAGGCTAAAAAATGTCTGGACAAGGATTCTATAGCTCTTGTTCTGGATATATACCCAGCCCCTTCATCGGCAAGTGAAGTTATGTCAGGCCTTATCTGAGTTTCATCTTCTTGAAGATTATTATTTAACCTAAGCTTAATACCCACTACAAGCCAGTCTGGTATTTTATTATCATCAGTAGATGGTGAAACTTCAATTTTAACAAGCCCAGCTTCACCTCTGTTTAAAAAAACAATACCTGGATAGGAGAAAGTTACAGCAACCTCTGGTGGAGCTAGAGCCCCTATAGAATCGCTGGCAGCTACCATCAAGACGTATAATATCTGATTACATTTTATTTTTATTACCTCTGGTATTAAAACCACTGCAATCTCGACATATTCTAGATTTTCTGAATAAAAAACTGTTCCGGCATCACTTTTAGAGGCGGCTGCAATAGCTTTGGTAAAAACATCAACTTTTTCTGGGACAGCTATTGGAGTTAAAATTGGTGGCAATAGAGGTGGATCATCATCATTTGCCGGATCTGGCTCATAATATAAACTCATTTTAATTCCTCTTCATCTAATTTAATAGATTTAATAATGGTTTTAGCCATTGTTCTGTAATTAATAGATTGTATCGATTCGGGGTCAGAAATTATAATCGGTATACCAGAATCTGATCCTTTTCTTACTTCAGCAGAAATTGGAATTTCTCCTAACAAATCTATATTTCGTTTTTTTGCCTCTATTTTGACGCCTCCTTCTCCAAAAATATGATCTACCCTACCACAATCAGGGCAAGACCAGTAAGACATATTCTCTATCATTCCTAGAACTGGAACGTTTGCTTTTTGAAACATAGTCAAAGCTTTTACAACGTCTAATAAAGCTATATCTTGGGGCGTCGAAACAATAATGGCTCCCGCTAGATTTACTTGCTGTGCTAATGATATTTGAATGTCTCCAGTCCCTGGAGGAAGATCAATGACAATTACATCTAAATTACCCCAAGCAACTGAATTGAGCATTTGAGTTAGAGCGGATTGAACCATAGGCCCCCTCCAAATCATAGCAGTATCATCTGGGACAAGAAGGCCCATAGACATCAAGCTGATTCCAAAATTTTGAAGTGGGGCAACCATATCCCCACCAACAGAAGCTGGTCTCCCACTAACACCTAACATCCTTGGTTGAGAAGGGCCATATACATCAGCATCCAAGAGGCCAACACTATAACCTTCTAATTTTAGCGCTATAGCTAAATTAACTGATGTTGTGGATTTCCCGACTCCTCCCTTACCAGAACCCACAGCTATAAATCTCTTAACATTACTTTCAAGTACTTTTTCAGTCATGTTGTCACTGGATTCGACTTTAGTTTGCTCACCTTTATTTTCATGGGCAGTTACGACGACAGTAGCACTAGTTACACCATCAATTTTTAAAAGTTTTTGTTGAGCCAACTTTCTAACGGGCTCCATTGAAGCTCCCCTATGGACAGGCACTTCCAGAGTTACAGCTATATTAGTATCTTTAATGGTTATGTTATTAATAAAACCAAGAGAAACTATATCATTCGATTGCGAAGGATCCTGAACTTCTTTTAAAATACTTAATACTAGCTCTTTTGTGATTTTAGTCATTGTTTTTAGGAAGTAGCAACGTAGCATTAATGGAATGATTAAAATCTAATTCATCTATTTTTATTTTAGCTGTTATATTTATAGTTGATTCATGGCTCAACTCACCATTTTCTATCTTTTTTTTAATTAGGTTTTCCAGCTCCTTGTGAGTAGTTACTCCTAAGTTTTTAAGAAATTTTCTATAACTTATTTCTGATTCAGTCATATCAGACATTTCTTTCTTACCTTTCATCTTATCTCCTTAAGCTTTTTACTCGTTCATATAAATTTTTATTACAAATTTGGATCTGCCAAATGTTCTCTAAGCATGTCCAAAAATTGCTCTGACATGTGTTTCACATAATCTTCATGGTTATCAATTTCTATAACGTTCTTTCCAACATGTGCAGAATAACGTGCCGCTGCATAAAGCATAATATAATTTAAATCGGTGGACTTAATTGTTTTATTTTTTGTGTTAGCAAAAGTTATAAAATGATCAGCAAATTTTAAAAAATTTTTACCATCAAGGATGTCTTGATCTTTAATTTTTTTATCAGAGCTTTCTGGTCGTTCATGCCATTTTGGTAATTTCATAACAAATATATTCCCTACAAATAATAATAAACTACTTTTAAAACATATGATAGCTTACATATTTATCTTTAATTAAAGAAATTGTTTCTTATTTTTTTAAATTTTAAATATAGTTTCAGTGATGATGGAGGATATTGAATGGAAGAGCTTTGGGCATTAACTGCGGCTGAAATTTCTAAACTTTTTAAAGCTAAAGAAGTGTCAGCAGTTGAGATTTGCAATGACACAATTGAACACATCGAAAAGATTAACCCTAAAATTAATGCTATTGTTGTGGATACCTTTGTTGAGGCAAGAAAAACAGCCTCCACGTTAGATAAAAAACTGAAAAATAAAGAAGATTTAGGGTCTCTAGCAGCTGTGCCTGTAACAATTAAAGTTAATACCGACCAAATAGGTTACGCAAGTACAAATGGCCTTCGTATTCAAAAAGAATTAATCGCTACAAAAGACAGTCCCGTAGTAAAAAATCTCAAAAGTTCCGACGCCCTTATTGTCGGAAGAACAAATACACCTGCTTTTAGTATTCACTGGTTTACTAGAAACAGTTTACATGGCCACTCACTTAATCCGCATAATGACAAAATAACTCCTGGAGGATCTTCTGGGGGGGCGGCGGCTGCAACAGCTTCAGGAATGGGGGCAATAGGTCATGGCACAGACATAGCTGGTTCTATTCGTTACCCAGCATATGCATGTGGAATACACGGTTTAAGACCAAGTCTTGGCCGTGTTCCAATGATAAATTATACCACACCAGACAGACATATTGGTGGACAAATTATGGCTGTCTCAGGCCCACTTGCACGCTCAATAGAAGACCTCGAAATTGGATTAAAAGTAATGAGCAGAGAAAATTTTGATGATCCATGGTGGGCACCTATTCCATTTTCATTTAAAAAACCACAGAGGAAAATAGCTTTAATAACAGAAATTGAAGGGTTAAAAGTTGACCCTATTATAAAAAATGAACTGGAAATGGTTGCCAAGAAACTTGAAGAAGCTGGTTGGATAATAGAACAACCTAAGGCTCCTAATTTTCAGGAAGCTGCTAAATTTCAAGCAACTCTATGGCTTGGAGAATTTAGAAGGACTGGTGGGGAAGCCATAAAAAAAGAAAATGACCCTGATGCTAATTTTATTTTTGAACAAATGTCTAGAAGATGCCCAGACACCAGTTTAGAAAGCTTCATGGATGCTCTACAGAATAGGGCTAGGATAAGTAGAAATTGGAATAAGTTTTTTGACGAATATTCTTTGATTTTATGTCCCGTGACTGGAGATCTACCTTTTCCAGATTTAAAAGATCTTGAATCACAAGATTCTTTTGACTTAGTTTTTGACTCTATGCTTCCTCAAATTGCTCCTCCATATTTAGGATTGCCTGGACTTTCTTTTTCTACAAATAAAACACCTTCCAACATACCTTTAGGAGTTCAGTTTATTTCCAGGAAATATAGAGAAGATATCCTATTAGATGTAGGCTATGATTTAGAGCAATTTTTCCCAAAAATATTGCCTGTTTTCCCAAATTAAAAATTAATATTTTGGTTAATAAAAATTCTTGAAAAGTAAGTTTATAACATTGTAATATTTATTAATTAATCACTTGTGAATAATTAATGATGTTTAGATCTAATGTAAAAATTACTTATGCAGAGTCCTGGTTACCATTACATCATAGATTTTTAATACACACAGTAGAGCTGTTATCCGCAAGAATTTCTCTTGAAAAAAGATATAAAAACTTTATTTCGTTGGCTCATGACAAAAGGGGGACAGAATTATGGAAACACGCTTTAACGTCCATGGGCATTAAGACACCCATTTTAGATCCACTTCCCAAAAGAAGTAAATCCAAAGGACTAATAATAGCTGCTAATCATCCATTTGGAGTTGCAGATGGTGTTTTTTTATCATGGTTTGCATCCACTCTAGATGAAAACTTTAGGGTGATTGCTCATGGAGTTCTCCAACGAGAGCCTATTTTAGCCAGTAATATTCTACCTATAGATTTTAGTAATAGAAAAAATGCAATGAGAGATAATGTTGCAATAAGAAAAAAAGCTATAAATATATTAAAAAATGGAGGCGTTATCGCTATTTTCCCTGCTGGTGGAGTAGCCTGGTCTAGGCGAAAAGGTCAACCTATTGAAGAAGATAATTGGAAACCGATGCTTGGAAGGTTAATAAATGATTCTAAATGTGATGTCATTATTACCAAATTTAACGGACAAAACTCAAAAGCATTCCAAGTTGCATCGAGAATTCATCAAACTATTCGACAAAGTTTATATTTATATGAAATTAAAAAAAGCTTGGATAAACCAATGGAGTTTAAAATATTAAAATATTTTAAAAACCAAAACTTGCCAAAGGTAAACGACAAAGATTTGTCACTTTATCTTCAAAACGAATTAAACAATTCAACTTAGGCATTAAAAAGTTTTCCACCCTTTTTTGAAAGTTCTGGTGGAGGTGTAGGTCTCTTTAAAAATGTATCAACATCCTTAACATCTAAAAATTTATCTCCAGCTTTAACTATTTCTGTGTTTGGTAATTTGTTTATTGGTGTATATTTAGGATGATGATGATCAATAAACGGATTGTTTCTAGCTGCATTATAACAACATAGTAGGGTCCAACGTCTATTTGGTGAATTATTTTTGTCAGATCTATGAAGCGTATTACAATGAAAAAACAAAACATCTCCTGGGTCCATTTCGCAATAAACTAGCTCCAGTTGTTTTTTTGCTTCTTCAACTCTTTTTAAATCAACACCTACTTGGCCACTTTCAAGTAGAGCATGGTCAATTCTACCAAGATTATTAGAACCAGACAAAACCTGTAAACATCCATTTTCCTTTGTGCATTTATCTAAGGCAATCATAACAGTTGCCATTAAAGGAAATAAACAGCCATTATTATACCAGTAACCATAGTCTTGGTGCCACTCCCAAGCTCCACCCTCATATGGTTCTTTTGCTGTTATTTTAGAGTGATAATGGTAAACTTCTCCTCCTAGCAAATCTTCCATAGTATCAACTATTTTTTCTGACCTTGCCGTAACTCCATATATACTATCATCAGGATGGTTCCATGCCATCATCTTAGTGGTCAAACCTTCTGAATCTTTCCTGTCATATAAATGGTCTCTAATAGCTGGATCTAATTTGGAAGCATTTTGTAAAAGTTTTGTTTCTTCATCATTAAAAAAATTTTTAACAATTACATAACCGTTTTGATGAAAACTTTGTGTTTGATTGTCATCGAGAAATGAACTCATAATAATAGCCTTTAATAATTATATATATGATATTAACTCATACTTTTTAATAATTGCCAATTCTTATAAGAAGATTTTACATCTGAATCACAAGCGAATGCATCGAAAATCTTTTGTAAGAAAATTAAAAGATCTTTACTAAGTTTATCTTTGTTTTTTAACACCTCAATCCAAATTGTCATAGAGCTGTGGACAATAGCTATCGGGATTGGATCAACATTATAAATTTTGCCATTTTGAATATCATTATCAAGTAGATTTAAATTTTTAGAAAACTCAACATGTAAGTCTGATAGATTTTTTAGAATAATTGATGTTGAACCCTCTCTACTGTGCTTCGAATTTGGTTCACTTTCCCATTTTCTATCTAATAAATTTTTTAAGGGTTCAGGTATTTTTTTAATTTTTATTTTTAAATTTTGAAAATCAGTATCTATTGTTTTCAGTAAAGAAATATTATGATCATCATTATTAATTTTAAATTTTTCACCAGATTTGTATGCATTATAAATTTGGTACATTCTTCTTGATGTTTTAATTAACTCAGTCACAGTCAATTTAACAAAAATACTTTTTTTAGAACCTTTAATTATAGTTCTTAAATCTGCCTCAACTTGTTCTCTTTTCTTTTCAGTCATTTTGCTAAAACAAATCTATTTTTTTAGTACAATTGTAAAGAGTATTTTTCATACATAGATCATACATTTCTTTCCCTTTTAAATATTCATCATTATTCATTAAATTTTTTAGCATATTAATATTTTGCTTTGCTCCATTAATGTTTAGGTCCTCTGCTAATTTCCACCACAAATAAGCTCTAGGATAACTTTTGCTAATGCCCTGGCCTTGGTAATACATGTTTCCAAGAAGTAACCTAGACATGGGGTGTTCTCTAAGAGCCGCAAATTTAAATGCTTTAAGAGCCAATTTATAATTCTTTTTAATACCAGACCCTTTCAAGTATGAATGCCCCAAAGCATAACTTGCTAAAACATTACCTTGGTTTGCTGCTAAAAAAAACCAACCAAAAGCTTCATTTAGATTTACCGGGACACCCAAGCCTTTTTTATACATGATACCTAAATTATACTGAGCTTTATCATCTCCTAAATTTGCTTGATAACTTAAGTAATAAAGAGCAGTTTTGTAATCTTTGATTTCTAGAGCTTCGTAGCCTTTAAGGCTATCGTTGGCAAATGAAGCTGAACTAAATTGAATAAACAGCAAAACAAATAATCTAATCATTTAACTAAGGTACCTGATAAAATAAAGTTTAAATATTAAATGTTATAAAATTAAAACCTACAAGTTTTATAATTAAATTCGTATTTTTTAAATAAAGAGATTATAAGGAAAAAAGTTTTTCAAACATTTAGGTTTACCCTTGCCCTCAATTAAAAATATAAGAAATTTTACTAACAACATTCCAAAACCATTAATTGCAATATGCTTAATGATTATATCAGGTTTGTTCTTTGTAATTATGCATAGTGCAGTCAAATACTTATCAAAAGAAGTGCATATTTTTGAAATTGCATTCTTCCGTTGTGCATTAGTAGTATTTGTTTTAGCTCCAATAATTTTTCAACAAGGCAAAAGCATCTTTATTACCAAACAACCTAAGATTCAATTCCTAAGAATTTCTACAAACTCAGTTGCTATGTTGTGTTTTTTTTATGGAATCACTTCTACTCCGCTAGCACAATTAACTACTTTAGGTTTTACCGTTCCTATTTTTGCAACTATTCTTGCTGTAATTTTTATGGGAGAAAAAATCAGAATTCGAAGGACAAGTGCACTTATAATAGGTTTCATTGGAACAATAATTGTTATGAGACCAGACATATCAATTGAATTAGGTGCAATGTTGATAATTTTTTCTTCATTCCTATGGTCAGTTTGTTTGATTTTTATTAAAAAACTCACCCAAACTGATAGTGCAATTACAATTTCACTATATTTTGGAATAGGAATGATACCAGCCACTTTTGCAATGGCGTTTCCTGTATTAGAAATGATAGATATAAGACAATTCTTAATTTTAGTATTTATTGCTATCACAGGAACTTTAGCTCAAACTATAATGAATTCAGCTTTGAAAAAAGGAGAGTTGGCATTACTTCTGCCTTTTGATTTTCTTAGGCTTATATGGTCGGTGCTTATTGGATATGCATTATTTGCAGAAGAACCTCA
>CAKZQZ010000095.1 GCA_937142855.1 uncultured Alphaproteobacteria bacterium
CAATTACATCACCAGGATTTAAACTCATGAATTGTGACAGGTAATAAACAATATGTTTTGCAGAGAAAATCATAGTTTTTGTTGAGCCATCTTGCATTCTTTTGCCGTTAACATCGAGATACATTTTTAAGTTTTGTACGTCACTTATTTCATCTTTAGTAACTAAGTATGGTCCTGTAGGCCCAAAAGTGTCACAAGATTTTCCTTTAGTCCACTGCCCTTCTTTTTTTAACTGAAACTCTCTTTCTGAAACATCATTTATTACACAGTATCCAGCAATATATTCTTCTGCATCCTCTTCATTTATATACTTAGCTTTTTTCCCAATTATAATTCCAAGCTCAACTTCCCAGTCTGTTTCAACAGACTTTCTTGGTATTTCAATGTTGTCATTAGGTCCAACTACGGCAGATGTTGCCTTTGAAAATAATATTGGTTCACTTGGTACTGGCATCCCAGTTTCTGCTGCATGATCAGAATAATTTAACCCAATACAAAGGAATTTTCCAATATCACCTACACAAGCTCCTATTCTTGTATCATCAGAAATAATTGGCAATCCAGATAAATCTATAGAAGCAATTTTTTTTAAACTCTCCTCATTTATAGTTTCACCGTTAATATCTTTCACATAATTAGAAAGGTCTCTAATTTTGCCATCTTTATCTAAAATTCCCGGTTTTTCTTTTCCAATTTCCCCATATCTTAATAACTTCATTTTTTTTCCTTTCCTAAATAATAATTCAACAAAAATTTATAATAATTACATACAAATACCGCCATCAATAATATGAAATTGTCCAGTAGTAAAAGCTGAGGCATCACTACCCAAATAAGTAGCTAAGCTTGCAACTTCTTCAGCTTCTCCAAAACGACCCATAGGTTGTCTAGCAACAAATTGCTTTCTAGCTTCTTCATAATCACCCATATCTTTAAGGCGCTGTTCTAAAGATGGACTTTGTATTGTTCCAGGACAAATTGCATTACACCTTATTCCATAGTTGATATAGTCAGCTGCCACAGATTTTGTAATGCCTAAAACTGCTGCTTTAGATGCTGTGTAAATAAACCTATTTGGAATTCCTTTGGTAGAGGAGGAAACGGACGCAATGTTAATGATTGAACCACCACCTTTATTTATCATTATGGGGATAATTTCTCTGATCATATGGTACATTGATTTGCTATTAAGGTTAAATGCAAAGTCCCATTCATCATCGCTGGACTCTAATATAGTTCCGTTATGAACAATTCCTGCACAATTCAACAAAATATCAGGAGCTTTTACAGAATGAACTAATGATTTGATAGCTGAGTGATTTGTTACGTCAAGAACATGTGTTTCGTCTACTATTCCATTTAACTCTAACAAACTTTCATTATTAATATCTGTGGCAATGACATATGCACCTGCTTTTGCAAAAGCAATAGCAGTAGCTTTTCCAATTCCTTGACCGCTAGCAGTTAATAGAGCTGTTTTACCTTTTAAATCAATCATCATTATTTGTCCTCACATAGTAGCTCCAATTTGCCAGGGTACAAACTCTAAGTCTCCAAGACCTTGACGCTCAGATTTTGATTTTTCACCAGAAGCAACCCTGACAATTAAATCAAATATTTCCTGACCTACATCCTCA
>CAKZQZ010000096.1 GCA_937142855.1 uncultured Alphaproteobacteria bacterium
GAGGGGCTTGTGAACGGTGCAGAGAGTTTAGTTGGTACTTTATTAGAAGGTGATGTTGATGTTTGTTTTACTAATCCTGGAACATCAGAAATGCATTTCGTTGCAGCTTTAGATAAATATCAAAATATGCGAAGCATTTTATGTCTTTTTGAGGGATGTGCTACTGGTGCTGCTGACGGCTACTTTAGAATGAACAGGTCACCAGCATCAACTTTACTACATTTAGGTCCTGGATTAGCCAATGGTCTTGCAAATCTGCATAATGCAAAAAAAGCTAATTCAGGAATTGTAAATATAGTAGGTGAGCACGCTCTTGATCATATAAAATTAAATGCACCTTTAACTTCAGATATTGAAGGAATAGCAAGGCCAGTTTCCCATTGGGTAAAAACTAGCAAATCTTCAAAAGATATTGCAAAGGATGGGGCTGAAGCTATTAAACAAGCAAATGTAAAACCTGGGCAAATTGCAACTTTAATTTTGCCAGGTGATACTGCATGGAATGAAGGAAACAAAATTGAGTCTATTGAATTAAATATGAAAGCTAACATTGTTTCTTCTAAATTAATAGACGAAGCAATCTCACAACTTGAAGATGCAAAGAACCCCCTTATACTTGTTGGTGGGGACGCTTTAGAAGAAAATAACCTTATTAAATTAGCAAAAGTAGCTGATAAAATAGGCTGTCCAATTAAAACTGATTGGTTTAATGCTCGTTTAGATAAAGGTGCGGGGAGAATTAATTCTGTAAGAATACCATATGTAGTTGATAAAGCAGTTGAAGTCCTTAAAGACTTTGACACTATTATTATAATAGGAGCTAGACGACCAGTTGCCTTTTTTGCATACCCAAATAAGCCTGGAGTTTTAACACAAGATACTACTAAATTTTTTGAATTGGCTTCTATTTCAGATGATATCACTAAAGTTGTTGAAGAGTTATCAGATAAAATTGGAATATCAAATAATACTCCTAGTACTATTTCAAAATTTGATATCCCAGACATTCCTAAAGGTCCAATAAACCCAATGTCATTGGGAATGGTATTAGGTGCATTAATCCCAGAAAATGCAATCATAGTTGATGAATCTGTAACTACTGGAAGAGAATTCTTTTATCAAACTTCAGGATCACATCCACATACATGGCTAAATAACTGTGGAGGATCTATAGGATTTGGTATGCCTGTAGCAATTGGAGCGGCTATATCATCTCCTGATCAAAAAGTTATTTCTTTAGAAGGTGATGGAAGCGCCATGTATACCGTCCAGTCTTTATGGACTATGGCAAGAGAAAATTTAGACATAGTTGTGTTAATTTTTGCAAACCAAAGTTACAAGATCCTTCAAGGAGAATTAACAAATGTAGGTGTTGATAACCCAGGAAAATCAGCAATGGAAATGTTGTCTTTAAAAGATCCAGCATTAGATTGGGTCTCTATATCTAAGGGCATGGGAGTTGACGCTGTTAAAGTTGATAATATTGAAGATTTAGTAAAATATTTTAAACATGGTCTCAAAGAAAAAGGTCCATTTCTAATTGAGGTTTTGATTTAAATATTTTTAATGTAATAAAATTGAAATAATTGAGTAGTATTTAATACCCGTTTTGAGAATTCATAAAGTTGATGTTGATGAAATTAAGGTAGGCTTTAACTGAGTGAAACTCAAAACTTTTAAAGATTTGGGTTATTTTTATTAATCCAAACAACAGGTAAAACTTTGCTAATCCTTATAATTTACTTTATTAAATAAATTAAAATAATCAATATATCTAAGGTAAATTAATTATCGAACCCTTTATTATTGCTGCAGTTTTGTTTGCTGCATTTTTACATGCTCTCTGGAATTTCATCTTAAGGGGATCTAATGATAAATTGTTAAGTATGACTTCAGTTGTCTTGGGTCATATTCCTTTTGCTTTAATTGGTCTTTTTATATTCGGGTTACCTGATCTAGTTGGTTTAAATTATATATTAGCTAGTTCTTTACTTCATTGTCTTTATCAGATTTTTCTTCTTAATGCCTATAAATTTGGAGAGTTGTCTGAGATCTACCCAATTGCTAGAGGTTTATCTCCTTTAATTATTACATCAATGAGTTTTTTGTTTTTTTATGAAAACATTTCTTTACAAGAAACTATAGGTATCTTTCTAATCTCATTTTCTCTAATTATTTATGGTTTAAAACAATTTCTTGATAAGAAATCTAATTTCAAAGGTTTTTGCCTTGCAATTATAACAGGATGTTTAATAGCGAGTTATTCTCTAGTAGATGGTTTTGGCGCTAGAGTTACACAAAATCCAATAGGGTTTTATAGTGTAATGACTTTAATTAATGGATTCATTTTTTTCTTTTTTGCTCGATGGAAAGAAAGAGGAATACTCAATAGAATAATTATTAGTGGAAAAATATCATTTTTTGTTGGTGGCACAGCTTCTTATCTCGCTTATGGCATTGTCGTTTGGGCATGCTTGTATCTTCCTATTGCGGTAGTCTCATCTTTAAGGGAAACTTCTATTTTATTTGCAATCTTCCTGGGTTTATTTTTTTTGAAAGAGAAGCTTGATTTAACTAAATCCTTATTAATAATTGGTTTGTTTTTAGGTATTTTGATTTTGAGATTAGGTTAATTTTTATTAACATGTTATCTTAAGTGTCTAAAAAATACTCTGAAAGCATTATAATTGGATATCTCAAACAACCCAAACGAAATTGCTATAATCGTTGGTTTAGCTTTTTTAATCGCAGGAATTGTTAAGGGAGTGATTGGAATTGGTCTTCCTACAACAGCAATCACAATAATGACATTTTTTGTTTCTCCATTAATGGCTTTAGGACTTAATCTTATTCCAATGACAGTCGCAAATTTTTGGCAGTTCAGTAAAGCTGATGAACCCAAAGAATTAATGAAAAGTTATAAATATTTTGCTATATCACTGGTTCTTTGTATTTTAATTACGTCATTTTACGCCAATCAAATTGGTGATAATGTAGTCAGATTGATTTTTGCTATTGCCGTTCTTTTATTTGTCATACTACAGGTTTCTGGTTTCAAATTTAAAATGAAATCTAGTCATGACACATTTTGGCAAGGTGGCTTAGGTGCATTAGGTGGTTTAATTGGAGGTGCAGCATCAATATGGGCAGTTCCAGTTACAATGTATTTGTTAATGAAAAATGTAAAGCCTAAAGAGTTTGTTGATATAAGCGGATTTTTGATAATGATTGGGTGTATACCTGTTTCGATTGGGTACATAGCTACAGGTGTTTTTCAGTCAAATATGTTTATTTATGGAGCTCTTGGGTCAGTGGTTGCAGTAATAGGGTTTCAAATAGGAGAAAAGCTTAGAAATAAAGTAAATGCTAAAACATTTAAAAATTTGTTGCTCATTTTTTTTAGTATATCAGCTATAAACATGATTATACGATCATTTTTAGAGTATAATATTTTAAATTAAATTATCTTAATCTCTACTTCTGATAGATCCTCAACTTTATATATTATGTGATCACCTTTATTAGGAGCACGAGTCTTAATCACGCTTCCGGTAATTATAACACTATCTTTTGGGATAGTTCTTCCCAACGAAGTTAATAGGTTCGAAACCCAAGATAATGACTCAAGTGGGTTAGCGTCCTTTATCATTGCATCTTGGGGAGCTTCATCATTCCAAAGTAATTGTGATCTAATAACATCTAGGTTTAATTTTTCCCAATTTGAAAGTTCTCTACCTAAAACTATACCAGAACACCAAGCATTATCAGTTATCATTGTTAAGGGATTAATATTTGAATAATCAGCATCTCGATCTATTATTAATTCAAAGGCTGGTGACAGGGATTTTATAAATTGTTTAATATTATTTTTATCAAATGGTTCCATTCCTGGTTTTAAGTCATCAGACAGTGTTACTGCTAATTCAAATTCTAAACCTAATCCATGAAAGTTATCTAAATCAAATGTTTCTGGACTGGATTTGATTTCATTTGCAAAAATTCCTCCAGCTATAGGATGGTCTATTCCACATAGTTCTTGTTGAACTTTAGAAGCAAGAGCAATTTTAAAACCACCTAATTGGCCTCTTCCAGAATTTTTTTGAAATATTTCTTGTATTTTATAAGCCTCATTAAGATTTTTAGGCATTAATGTTTCAGGTAAGTTTTGAAAGTTTTGTTTCGATTTATGTTGATCTAACATAAATTTTGCAATTTGTTCTAATCTATCCATACCTAACCCTTAACAAAACATTTCGTAAATATCTTATAAAAAATTTCTATTATTACAAACTTTTGTTTGATATTATTTTTTATCAAATGATTAGTTTGTTGTAGAGGAAATTTTGTTAGACAACCAAATAATTAATATTAGAAGTGAAGTAGATAATTGGCTTAAGAGTTTTAATGAATCTATTTTACAGCAAAAAAATAAAGATGAATCTATCAAAATACTCTCTAACCTATTTTTTGAAGACAGTCATTGGAGAGATATTTTAGCTCTTACATGGAAAATACAAACTGTATCTGGAAAATTAAAAATTATCGAAGATCTTTATAATAATATCTTAGATGTTTCAGCAAAAGACTTCCAAATTGATCAGGAAAGAACTCCTCCTAGAGAAGTCATAAGAGGTGGGAAAAGTGTCATTGAGGTAATTTTAAAATTCAATACTAAGTTTGGCGAGTGTGAAGGCATCGTTCGTTTATATGAAGATCATGAAGAACAAAGACAGTTTAAAGCATGGAGTTTTTTGACTGCTTTAAGCGAATTAAATAATTCAAATAATAAAGAATTAGAAAAATATCAGAATACGTTAGAAGGGCCTAATTGGTTAGATAAAAGAAATAAAGATAGGTTGTTCAATAACAGAGAACCGAAAGTAATTGTTGTAGGAAGTGGGCAGGCAGGCTTATCAATTGCCGCACGATTGAAACAACAAGACATAGACACACTGATTGTAGATAAAAATGAGAGAGTTGGAGATAACTGGAGAAATAGATATCACTCTCTCAAATTACATAATCAAACACATGTAAATCATCTTCCATATATGCCTTTTCCATCTACTTGGCCAACATATATTCCAAAGGATAAGTTAGCAGGGTGGTTTGAGTATTATGTTGAAAGTATGGAATTAAATGTATGGACTAATACAAGGTTTATTGGAGCTGAATATAAAGAAGATAAAAAGTACTGGAATGTAAAACTTAAATTACCTGATGGAACTATAAAGGTTATGAAGCCAAAGCATATAGTTATGGCGGTTGGTGTAAGCTCAGTTCCAAATCGTACCAAAATAACTGGCATAAACGATTATAAAGGTAAGGTTATTCATTCAGTAGATTATGATAGTGGAAAAGACTATAATGGTAAAAATGTTTTAGTATATGGAACTGGAACTAGTGCACATGATGTTGCACAAGATCTTTACGTGCATGGAGCAAACGTAAAAATAGTACAGCGATCACCATCTATGGTAGTCAATGTGGAACCTAGTGCACAATTGCCTTATCAATTATATAGTGAAGGTCCAAATATTGACGATTGTGATTTAATAACTATTTCAACACCTCTACAAGTTCTTAAAAAGACACATCAATTATTAACTGAAAAAACAAAGAGAATTGATAAACCACTTTTGGATAAACTTACAAGTGTCGGTTTTAATCTTGAATATGGAGAAGAAAATTCTGGCTGGCAGTTCAAATATTTAACAAGGGGTGGTGGTTATTATTTTAATGTTGGAGCATCAGACTTAATCGCAGATGGTAAAATTAAAGTTATACAGTTTTCAGATATTGAAAAATTTGTATCAACTGGAATTGAAATAAAATCTGGAGAAAAATTTAACATAGATTTGATGATTACGGCTACTGGATATAAAGGCCAAGAATATGTAGTAGAAGAATTATTTGGAAAATCAGTTGTTGATAAAATTGGTCCAATTTGGGGATTTGATGATGAAAGGCAAGAGTTAAGAAATATGTGGATGCAAACCAAGCAACCTGGACTTTGGTTTCATGCAGGGAGTTTAGCTCAGTGTAGAATTTTTTCAAAGTTTTTAGCTTTGCAAATTAAAGCAATCCAAGATGGTATTATTTCCTAAAAATTACAAATCTTAGGGTCTAATTTTGGCGCCAGTTAATTTTTCATAGGTAAGAGCGACATTGCTCATATCAGCATCTTCACCAAATTCATCTATAGTTTTTTTTAAAAGTTCTTGAGATAATTTACCTAAAGGAATTTCAACTTGATTTGAATCAGCTATTTTAGTTGCTACTCCTGCATCTTTTTTCATTAAGCCTGTACTAAAACCCTGAACCATTTTACCAGAAAGAATATTATCAGGTAGTGTAATTTCAGTAGCATAGTTTCTACCAGAGCTTTTTTGAATAATTTCAACTGCTTTTTTGGGATCAACACCATCTTTAACAAGTAATGAGATTACTTCAAAACTTGCCATCCTACAAATCAAATTAAGTAAGTTGTTGCCAGCTTTAATTGAGTGTCCTGATCCTATTTTACCTGCATAGAAAATATTTGAACTTATATCATCCATTATAGGTTTTATTTTTGCGAATTGGCTTTCTGTTCCACCTACCATTATCGCTATATTTCCTTGATTAGCACCTTTAGGTCCTCCACTTACAGGGGCATCTACAAAACTTATTTCCTTAGATTTAAGGTATTTAGAAATTTTTCTTGTAATTTCTGGTTCTCCAGTTGTCATATCAATTATATACGTACCCTTCATAGCGGATTTCATTAATCCATTTTTCCCATTAACCACTTCTTCTACAATTTTACTTGTTGGTAAGCATAAAAAAATGCGAGATGTATGCATGGCTAATTCTGAAGGATTAGAGCATGATGTAGCCCCTTTACTTGTGAAGTAATTTAAATTTTGCTCATTGAGGTCATAGACAAAAAGTTTATATTTCTTTAATAATCTTTCAGCAAGTGGTTTACCCATATTGCCAAGACCAATAAACCCTATTTTATCCATAAAAAATTCCTGAGGTTGAAAATTTATTTAAGAAAAAGTACCTAAAATATTATTTTTAAAACATTCACGGCTACTAATTTTTTCATACCATAATTTTAAATTAGTAAGAGCAGGACGATTTATTGGTAATGAGTTATATCTGTAAGATGCAACTCCCATAATAATGTCTGCCATACCAAATTGATTATTTAAAATATATTCTCTATCTCTTAAAAAATTATTAAAAATTTCAAATTTTTTATTTAATAAAATAATATTTTTATCAATCAGTTCTTGATCACGATCTTCTGGTGGATTTCTAACTAATCCCCAAAATATTGGTGTCATATTTAGCTGCAAATCAGTTGTTTGAAATTCCATCCATGATTCAGCAATTGCAATATCTTCTGCTTTTGAGACTGTATATACATCAGTATATTTCCTATACAAGTATCTTACAATCCCATTCGATTGAGTAATAATATTGCCATGATGGTCTAACGTTGGAACTATTAGTTGTGGGTTTAATTGTTCATAATTTTTTACGTTGACTGTTCCAAATTTTCCATCCTCATCATGCCACTTAAATTCTAAATTTAATTCGCAAAGTGCCCATGAAACTTTTTGAACATTAATAGAGTTTCTTCTCCCATAAAGATTTATCAAATCATCTTTCCTTTTTTATTTCATAATAGATAAAGCTGTAGAGCTTAAATTATGTACTAATATGGAATTTCTATCTACTAGATTAGCAACAGTTGGTGCTATATTTTCTAACCATTCCTTACTTTCATAAACAGCTTTATATAGTTTTACCTTTTCTTCCTGACTTTCAAACCTTCTGATCCAAACATATGTATTACCTTTATTTTCAGAGTTCATAACTCTCTCACCAGCTTCTAAAGCAAATTGATCAGAACTATCCATAATAAAACTGCCATGTATAACCATACCTTGAGCAACTTGAAATGGCATAATTGTTTTTTCCATGAATGAAATCCATTCATCCATCTTACCAGGAAAAATTTGATAGATTCTTAATTCAAAAAAAGCACTCATTACAGACCCTCATAAAAGTAAATAAAATTAAAC
>CAKZQZ010000097.1 GCA_937142855.1 uncultured Alphaproteobacteria bacterium
CCATTCAGCAATATTTTTTAAAATATCAATTTTGTTTGTTTTTATATGACCTTTATTTGGTTCTAAGAGTCCTAAAATTAAATTTAAAAAAGTGCTTTTGCCTACTCCACTTGATCCAACAACCCCAATAAAATCTTTGTTTTGAATTTTTAAATTGATATTCTTCAAAATATATTCTTTGCTGCCTGGATATTTAAAACTTACATTTTCAATCGCAATTCCATCAAATGTTAAAGAATTATAAATTTTTTTCTCTTCTCTTTTTTTAAAATTTGAAATTTCTCTTTCTAATACATCTATTGCAGCAAATTGATATCTTATAACTTGTCCTGTATTAATTAATCGGTTTATTGATGGCATAATTCTAAACGCTGCAACCCCAAATATTGCAAGTGTTGGTATAATTTCATCAAGTGCTTTATCTTGGTTTATTAAAGTAAGAATTAACGCAAAAACACCTAAGACTGCTAAAAATTCAAGACCCAGCTTAGGAGCATTAGATAAAACGATTGATCTTACTTCCATATCAGCTGCTTTCATTGAATTAGTTTCAAACTTTGATGTAAAAATTTTATGAGTACCTGAAACTTTTATTTCTTTTAATGCATTTAAACCTTCATTTAAATGCTTCAATCTAACACCTTCATTTTCTTGCCTAATAAATCCCCAATTTTTAACGTATTTTTTACTAAATTTATCATAAACAAGAGCGCTTAGGCCTAATGTCATTAAAGTCGCTAGTGCTCCCAAAGGCTCAATAAAAAGTAGAAGCATTAATATTCCAATCAATACAAAAATTTCTGTCATAAATATTAGAAGGGCAAGAAAAGCACTTGTAAATTGACTAACTTCGCCAATTACGTTTCTTATAAATTCTGTTGTGTTATGTTTCAAATGAAAACTGTATGATGATAAAAGATAACCTTTAAACATATATGTGGATAATTTAGTTTGTAACCCATAAGTAAATAAACTTTGTTTGTAAACAAGAAATAACAGAAATAAAAATTTAATTACAAAGAACAAAACCATGAAAATCAAAAATGCTATAATCGCTTCTGAGTTATTAAGGTCAACGTCAAATTTTTCTAAAAAACCTAAAACTGGTTGAGGCAAAGAACTAGATTTAGAGAGCATTACTAACAATGGAATTATCATACTCACCCCAAATGTCTCCAACCCCATTCCTATTAATGACAAAAACATAAGAAAATATATTTTTGATCTATCATCAGGATGAATTATTTTAAAAAATTTTTTAAGGACACTCATAATTCAATAATACTTATAACAAACTTGTTTAATTAAATAACATAAACTTCAGACTATCCTCTAAACTAATAAATTTATAATTTCCAATCATGGAATTCATTTTTCTAGGATCACCTACTATTTCATTAATTTCTTTTTTTCTTTTAAGATCTGAGTTGATAACAATATCTATATGATGCCCTGTTAATCTTTGACAAATCTCAATAATACATCTTATAGAATAACTTTTTCCAGAACATATATTTACAGTGTCAGAGCTCCTAATATTTTCTAAAAATTTAATATAAATTTTGCAAATATCACGTACATCATTAAACTCTCTTTTAACATTTAAATTACCCAGTTGAATTTTCTTTTTCTTTAACTTAAGATGAGAAATGATCTTTGGGATTAGAAAACTTAAATCTTGACCCTGACCAGTATAATTAAAAGGTCTGGTTATCAATATTGGTAAATTTCCAAAATCTTTAGATAAGTTTTCCATTATTAATTTACTTTTACCATATGAGTTAAGTGGGTTAAGTTCTGAACTTTCACTTAAAGTGCAATTTTTAGGTGATCCGTAGACGTATGCACTACTAGGTATAATTATAAGTTTTGGAGACAGTTTGTAATTATTTATTACCGATAAAAGATTTATAGTACCATCAACGTTTATCTTGTTAATTACTGAAACATTTTTAAATTCAACATTGGTTATTGCAGCTAAATGAACTACATAATCGAAATCCAAATGTAAAAGATTTTCTGCAAGTTCTTTTTTATTAGAAATATCACAATCTATTTCTATAACTTCATATTTTTTTTTTTTTAATAGTTCTTTTAATTCTTTACCTGTAAAGCCTTTAGAACCTGTAATTAGAACTTTTTTCATATTTGTAAACTAAAGATTTTTCAAATCAAAATCAACCATCTCACAACATAATTCTTCTAAGGTACTTTTAGTTTTCCAATTAAGCTTTTCTTCTGCTTTTGAAGAATCTCCAATTAATAAATCCACTTCATTTGGCCTAAAAAAAGCTTCGTTAATCTTAACTAATGGTTTACCTGTTTTTACATTGATGCATTCTTCATTCTTTCCCTCTCCAACCCAACTAAAATCAAAGCCAAGTTTTTTACAAGTCAAGTCAACAAATGTTTTTATATTCTCTGTCCTACCTGTCGCAATTACATAATCATCTGGAGTTTCAACTTGTAACATTCTCCACATAGCTTCAACATAATCTTTTGCATGCCCCCAGTCCCTTCGAGAATAAATGTTACCAAGGGTAAGAACTTCTTGTTTGCCCATCTTAATTCTTGCTAATCCTTTGGTAATTTTTTTTGTTACAAATTCCTCACCACGCAAAGGAGATTCATGGTTAAATAAAATTCCACAGGTTGTAAATATATCAAAACTTTCTCTGTAGTTTATAGCTGTCCAGTGTGCAAACAACTTTGACACAGCGTATGGACTTCTAGGATAAAATTTTGTATTTTCATTTTGTGGTATCTCCTTAACTTTACCAAACATTTCTGATGAGGAAGCCTGATAAAACTTTATATTTTTGTTAAAGTTTCTAATAGCTTCAAGAATAGTTAAAGTACCTAAACCGGTTATTTCTGCTGTTAATTTGGGTTGATAAAAAGATGTACTGACAAAACTTTGTGCTGCTAAATTATAAATCTCATCTGGATCACAATTTTCTAATAGTCTAATACTGTCACCTAAATCTGTTACATCTGAAACTAATAGCTCAAAATTTTTATTATTCAAAACACCAAGATATCGAAGTCGCCAAGTGTTTGGAGTAGAAGTTCTTCTTCTTGTTCCATATACTTTATATCCTTTGTTTAAAAGAAATTTCGCTAAATATGAACCATCTTGCCCAGTGACCCCTGTAATTAATGCTTTTTTCATGAAATCTCTTATTTTAGTATTATTTAATTTTATTCTTATGATATAAAATAACTATAAATAATTATTATTGTAGTATTATGTATAATTTAAGAATATGTCAAATTGTACCATACATTTTTAATGAAGTAAGTGGACCTTCATATTCTGTACCTAGATTATGTGTGGCGATCAAAAAACTTAATTATCAAGTTAAACTTGTTACTTTGTTTAAAAAAAACAAGACAAATAAGTGGCCTATTGATTTGGTGCAACACAAACCTAACGTTTTTCTGAGCAGAATTGGATGGTCAAATCAAGCTAATGATTGGTTTAAAAAAAATATTAAAGATTATGATATTTTTCATTCAAATGGTTTGTGGATGTTTCCAAACGTTTCTCCATTAAAACTAGCCAAAGCATATGGGAAAAAATGTGTTATTTCTCCAAGAGGTACGACAAGTGAAGCAGCACTAAAATATTCAAGAATAAAAAAAATCATTTTTTATCATTTTTTTCAAAAAAAAATTTTAAAAAATGCTGACTTAATACACGTAACAAGTGAGCTTGAATATAGAGATGTAAGGAGGTTTGGTTTAACTCAACCTGTTGCTATTATTCCAAATGGGATTGATATTCCAAATATTAGATACAGTAAAAACAAAAAAAAGTTTAAATTAATTTTTCTCGGCCGCATTCATCCTAAAAAAGGATTGGAAAATACTATTATGGCCTGGGCTTCAGTAGAAAAATTATTTCCTAATTGGACATTTGAAATTGCAGGTAAAGGAGAAAGAAGCTATGAGGACAAAATAAAAAAAATAATATCTAATACAAAATCAAACTCCATTAAATATATTGGACCCCTCTATCAGTTAGATAAAA
>CAKZQZ010000098.1 GCA_937142855.1 uncultured Alphaproteobacteria bacterium
AACATTCATTATTAACCAAGAAAAAAGCCAGCCAATACATAATAAAACAATAATCTGAACAATTATTTCTCTACTTTTTTCATTTCGCCAAATTGTATTTAAAAAATTCATGTGAATGTCAATGTTTTAGAAAGGAGTAAGCTGCGCTTTTTAAAAGCGCAGCTTTTAAATTAATTTATTTAATTGGTGGAATATAAAATAATCCGCCATCCTTGTATAATGAATTCATACCTCTAGCAATTTTAAGAGGTGTGCTCATACCAAGGTTTCTTTCGAAAACTTCCTCGTAGTTACCAACTTGGCTAATTATATTAACAGCCCAATCTGCTGATAGACCAAGTTTTGTTATACCTTGTAAAGGATCTTTACCTAATAAACGATTAATTTCCTTATTTTTATTATCCTTACCAGCTAATGATTTAACATTTGAAGAAGTTACACCTAACTCTTCTCCAGCCATCATAGCTTTTAAGGTCCATGCAACAATATCTGCCCACTGATCATCACCATGTCTTACAACAGGACCTAATGGCTCTTTTGAAATAATTTCTTCAAAAACAATGTGATCTGAAGGAACAGGCATACTTGCTCTTGTTGAATATAAACCAGAAGCATCAGCTGTGTAAACATCACATCTGCCAGCTTTATATAATTCTTGAGCCTCTGAGTTTGTTTCAATTGGCACTGCTTCATAACTTATTTTATTAGCAGAAAAGAATTCAGCTAAATTTAACTCAGTTGTAGTACCTGTTTGAATACACACAGATGCACCATCAAGTTCTTTTGCAGATTTTACACCAAGAGCCTTTGGCGCCATAAAACCTTGACCATCATAGTAACTTACACCAACAAATGTCTGAGATAAATCAACATCCCTTGAAAAGGTCCATGTAGTATTTCTTGATAAGATTTCACCTTCACCTGCAGCTAATTTAGTAAAACGAGTTTTACCTGTTGCAGTTGTATAGTTAACTTTATCTGCATCACCTAAAACGGCAGCAGCAACAGCCCTACAAAAATCAACATCAAAACCAGTCCATTTACCTTTATCGTCTGGTGCAGCAAAACCAGCTAAACCAGTATTAATAATACAGTTTAGTTTACCTCTTGCTCTAACATCGTCTAAAGTGCTTGCAAGAGAAGATCCTGCAAACATAACTCCAGCAGTCGCAGCTGCTAAAAGCATTTTTATTTTCATATTATATCTCCACTTTAAAATTATTCATAAAAACATGAATTTGTTAGTACTTTCGTTCTTATTTGATATAGTTTCAAGGTAAAAATTAAAAAATTACTAAATGTGTTAACAAAATAATCAAATAATTTGTAACTTTTTAGCTAAAGAAAAATGAAATGAAAATATTTAACAAAAATTTAAATACAGAAACGCTTACTTCGCATGTGGGTAAAAACCCAGAAGAAAATCATGGCATTCCATCACCACCAATCTATAGAACAAGTACAATTCTTAATAGTACAATGGAATCTTATAAAAACAGAGATATGAAATACACATATGGTAGAAATGGTACCCCTACCTCTGATTCACTAATTAATGCTATTTCTTCTATTTATGATGCTGAAGGTTGTGTACTGGCCTCATCTGGTATGAATGCAATTAGCACAGCCTTAATGTCAGTTCTAATGGCGGGTGATCATATTTTATTACCTGACTGTATTTACGGATCAAGCAGGAGGTTTGCTCAAGAAGAGTTTCCAAGACTAAATATTGAATATGATTTTTATAATTCAAGAGACTTAGGTGGAATGGAAAAACTAATCAAAAAAAATACCAAAGTTATTTATTTAGAAAGTCCAGGAACGTATACTTTTGAAATTATTGATATAAAAAAAGTTATAAATATTTGTGAAAAATATAAAATAAAGTCAATCATTGATAATACTTGGGCCACGGCTATTTATTTCAACCCATTAAATTTTGGTGTTAATATCGTAGTTGAGGCAATAACTAAATATATTTCTGGTCATTCTGATATTATGATGGGCGTTGTTGTGGCAAACAAAGATGATTTGTTAGAAATTCAGAGATGGACAAAAAATGCCGGTGTTTATGTAAGCCCTGACGATATTTATATGTCACTAAGGGGATTGAGAACTCTTCCGTTAAGATTAAAAGAATCCTCAGCAAACAGTTTGGCTTTAGCAAAACATTTGGAACAGCAAGATGAGATTAAATTAGTTCAGCACCCCGCCCTCAAACAACATCCTGATAATAATTTGTGGAAAAAATATTTTAAAGGGGCCTCAGGACTATTTGCTGTAGAATTTAACGAGAAAGTTTCAAATGAAGCAATTAACATTTTAGCCAACAACCTAAATATTTTTGGAATTGGTGCATCTTGGGGTGGTTATTCGAGTTTAGTATCAACAATGGATGTAAAAGGTTCAAGAAATGTAAATACAAGCTATGTGCCTAAAGGACCTTATCTTAGAATTTATACAGGCTCTGAAAACATCAAAGATTTGAAGGACGATTTTGACTGTGGATTAAATAAAATGAGAGAATTTATTGCTATATAAAGATTATCTAGAGAAGTTTTTCTTCTCCCAAAACAGTTGTTCTTCGCATATCTCTATTCTCCTTTAAATCATCGAAGGCTCTTGCCCTATGCATCGTTTGTCTATTATCCCAAATAACTAAATCATTTTGAGACCATTGATGATCATACTTAAACCTTGATTGAGTAGCATATTCTATTAAATCGTCTATAAAACACATTGAATCAGGCCTTATCCAACCTCTAATTTTTCCAATATGACATGACAAAAATATTGTTTTTCTATTGGTTGATTTATTTGTTCTTACTAATGGCTGCTCTACAGGAGTAAAGTTTTTTATTTCATCAGATGATAATTCTTGTGTCATGTCAAAGCCAAGTCTTTGACGTGAATAAATTAGTGAATGTTCACAAATCATACTTTCAACTTTGTCTTTGATTTTTGTATCTAAGTTATCATAAGCAGATCTCATATCAGCAAATTCAGTATTACCACCCTCTTTTGAAATATTTCTAGCTGATAAGAGTGAATATTTTGCTGGAATTTTTTTAAAGGAGCTATCAGTATGCCATAAACGATTACCTAAATTAAATATTCTTCTAGGATCATTTTGAGTAAATGGCTTATTATTTTTGTCAAGGTTTGAGACATCAGCTAAATCTGTTGATAATCTTCTATCTGAGGCTTTAGTAATGTTTGATTTGTTACCAGACGCTTCTATTTCTCCAAAATATTTTGTAAACCTAACTTGTTGCTCATCATTTATGTTCTGATTTTTAAAAACAAGAACGGAAAATTTATTTATTGCATCATCTATTTTTTTAACTTGTTCAACAGTTAAATCATCCTTTAAATCAACATCAGAGACAAAAGCCACAAAATCTGGAAATTCTTTTCTAGTTTTAATGTTCATTATGACACCCAAATAAAAAAAATTAATAGCCTTTAACTAATAACTTATTATAAATTAATTGTTGATCAATTAAAAAATAAATTTATGAAAAAAATAAAAATAAAATTAATACTGACTTTATTATTTACTTTAATAGCTTACTTATCCGTAAATAAACAATCATTTGCCATTGAAAAACTTACAGGGGCGTGGTTTGAGTGTGAGTTTTCAGGAAAAACATCAAAACCAACTGATGATTGTAAAATGCTAGATAATGATGGTTTTGTTTTTAATAACAATATTGCAATGCACATATCGGTAGTTGATAGCCAAGAAACAAATTGTAAAAAAAATAAAATTGGACAATGTTTTCATAGTGAATTGAAATATATCAAAATCAGAAAAGGAAGACAGGATAAAGTTAACTTTAAAAATGGTAAATTAATATTATCTTTTTTAGGTTGTGGACAAGTTTTTCATCTTAAAGACAAAGTGGATTATGTAGAAGCAAACCCTGATAAAAAAAAATGTTTTTGGGCTGGAAAAAAAGTTTTTTATTTAAAAAAATATGATGGCGAATTAATATTTCAAAAATGAATAATAATTAATTATGTATATACTTAAACAAACAAACCTTCTTAAATATGGTTTGATAACCTTAGCTTTAATAATTTTCCTATTTTGTTTTTACGTAGTAGTCGGATTCCTTGGAATTGAATATCTCTTGGAACCTTACAAATATGGTACTTTCTTTGCCTGGATAATTATTATATTCAGCATTTTTTATAGATTTACTTTTCTACTTTTAACAATAGGTGTTTTTTTTGGTGTAATAAATGTTTTAGAATGGCATATGATTTTTGCTGTATTATTTACTTTACCAAGCTTACTATTTATTTTTCCTAAGCAAATACTGAATTTTAAAATGAAATCTAAATACAAAAGTAATAAACCTTTCAGTAGTAATAATGAGGAAATAATCCAACCATCAAATAAAAATATGAACAGGTTCAAAAATAGATCTCGAAACAATGATGTTATTGATGCAGATTATGAGGTTATTAAAGATAAAGATAATGACTAAAGAGATTAATTATCAATTTTTAAATCATAAGCTTTTTGTGCTTTTAAATCATAAACAGCCATACCTCCACTTGGCAATGAAATCCCAGTAAATGCTTGTATGACTACATAATGAGTTACCATTAAATACGGTCCATCATTTTGATTTAAATTATTAATTAAGTTATTTAGTTCAGATAAAGTCTCCTCTTTATCAACATGACCTTGAAAAAAAGAATTCAGTCCCTTGTGTAATTCATAATTTCCCATTTTCAAAAAGAATGCTGTATCTTTGCATCTACACCAAAAACTTGAAAAAATTTTTGTAAATTTTATACCATTATTCTTAAAAAGAGTACCTATAGATTTGCTTTGTTCTATGCCTGTTTTGTCAAGATTTCTTTGTGTTTTACAATCTGAAACATTAAAGTTAATGGGGTCCCCATAACCGGGAGCTAGAGCATGTCTCATAAAAACAACCTTGTTATTACTATTTTTTTTCAAATTCTCTAATGAAATTGAATTTTCACTTGCGAAAACATTAAAATTTAAAAAAAATTGAAAAATTATATACAGAGTTATTAATTTCATATTAATAAATTACAAAAAAATATGAATTTTTGAAACATAATATATTAATTTTTTTTTGTTTCTTGTCTGATTATAATCAAGGAAGAAAAAACAATAATTCCAGTACCAACAAAGAAATTAATAGATAAATTCTCATTGAAGTAAAACACACCAACTAAAATGCCAATAGGAACTGATACATATCTTAAGGGTGCTAAAAGACTTGCCGGTGCAAACTTAAGACTATAAGCCAAGCATATTTGTTGAAGACTTGATACCAAACCAATGACTGTAAGTATAATTAATGTTTGATTGAAGTCAGGCCATTTAATTTCAAAAATCAAACAGACTAATAAAAAAATTAAAGCTGCAAACATATTGTACCATAATGCAGTAGTAGCTGGGTGGTCTGTCTTACCAAGACGTCTTACGAAAATTGTCATAACTGCACCAAAAAAAGGTGAAAAAATACCTAAAACAATACCAAAATTAATCCAATCTTTTTCAATCGGGTTTAAAATAAGCATCACTCCAATAAAGCCAAATAAGGCTAAAAAACTTCTAAACCATCCAACAAACTCTTTTATTATAATTGGTGCAAGAAGAACTACAAATAATGGCATTGTTTGAAGTAATATTGTCATAAGACTTAAATCTATAAATTGCAGTGCAGCAAAAAGACACCCAAATGAACCTATTCCTGTTAATGTCCGTATTATTAATCCAAACTTTGAATTAATTTTAAGAGCATTATATTTTCTTTGTTGAATTGCTGTAATCATAAGTAAAGGAATACAAAATAAGTATCTAAAAAACAAAACCATTAGTACTGATAAATCACCAGCAATTAACTTGACTAAACTAGCTATTATAATTGTACAAATAACCTCTAATAGCGAAAGTGTAATTCCTAGAGGTTTATTTGATGTAGTTAAATTCAAAGACATATAGCCATCTCTAAAAAAGAATTTAGATTTCAATCAATATTAAGACAAATATTATTTGGCTAACATTATTGCTAATAAATATTTTAAACTAGTCGAACTTATAATCTAACAAAAATTAATTTAATAACATAAGATTTAAATATTAAGATAAATGTCTATAGACAATATATGTTATTTAATTGATTTAACAATTTTTAATCTAATTAATATTAAAAAAACAAATAGAAAATATAAAATAGTTTTATTGTGGTCGGGCCAGCGGGATTTGAACCCACGACCTTCCGCCCCCCAGACGGACGCGCTACCAAGCTGCGCTATGGCCCGATAGAAATAATTATAAACATTAAAAAATTATTAATACAACCAGTATAAGAAGAATTAAATAATTCTAAATAAGATTTTTATTTAAGAATGATTAAATTTTTTATTAGTTAAAAAAATGTAATTAAAAAAATAAATAAATATTTAATATAGACTTTTATGATTAACTTTTATTAATTTATTTAATTTCTCGTTTATTCTTAGTTGTAATTGGCTTAAAGAAGTAATCTCACAAGTCCATGAAAATTTTCTATTCCAATCACCATTATTATAATTTAATGATACATAATCTAGATTTCTTCTAAAAATCCATCCAATAGCCCTATTTGTTAAACTTTCTTCTTTAGGTAAAGAAAAGAATGGTTGTTTAATTAAAATTTTACTTTCAGTAAGTTCATATAAATGATTAACAGAAGATATTTTCAGCTCATTTAAATTAATACTGGAAATCTTAACTTTATTATCAGAAATGAAATAATATCCCCTAGTATCTTTATTACAAATTAACGTTTCACCTTCTACTGATGCAAAAACTTGATTAGAAAAAAATAATAAAAATAATAAAGTAAATCTGTTCATTTTCTTCTCAAACAAAACTATTTTTCTGAAGAAGTTTTTAATTAAAATAACTAACTTGATGACATAATGTAAAGGAATAAGAATAGCACTTCTAAAATGTCCTAGAATACGCACTTGGACTTGGTTTTTATGATTATGTTTTCTAATAGTATCCATAGACAGATTCATGGTGTAAACAGTGTGTCACTTATTAATTTTCTATATAAAGAATTACCACTAAGCTATTGAAATTTATGGTGGGACTAACTGGGATTGAACCAGTGACCCCTTCGATGTCAACGAAGTGCTCTCCCGCTGAGTATCCTCCGGAGAGTTTCAAAAAATCAAGTAAATCATACACTTAATATGCAATCACTTTTTAAACAATATAGCTCAATATAGCTTATTATCCAGCTTTTTTATATGAGTGTGTGACAGGAGTGTGACAGAAATTTAGAACCCATAACCCTACCCTAAAATCATGCAAGATTTATATAAAATAAATAGACCTGATATTTAGTTAATAAAATTAATCAGGTTAATGATTTTTAGAGTTTATTTAAATGTAATCAGGAAATCTTCTAGTATTAGCTTAATATCTAAAGATATCTACAATGGAAATTACAGCCATGGTTAAATGTTTGTGTTTAATTTTTTTTGAAGGACAGTTGTAAAAAGGTATTTCAAAAATAAAGTTATTTAGCATAAACAGATTTTTATCAAATTTATAAAGGTTTATTAGAATTGAAAAATTTGATGCATTAAAACTGTTCCAGAATCATTGACAACAAATTGGTTTACTTTTCCAGAAACTAATTCTCTTCTATTAGTACCTCTTAAAACCCCATAAACATAATAACTTACTCTACATGTATCATAACTAAAAGTTGTTCTGGGTGGTGTAGTATTACCACCTGATTCTAACCAAAGTTTAAAGTCTCTCGGAGAGGCCATCAACGCTGCTGTTTTTCTCCCTCCAACTGTAAGAGCCTTGGCATCATTACACAAACGCTTGTATTGAATATTGTCTAAACAGATTTGTTTATTTCCTTCATTACAGCTTCCATCTGAATATCTTTTTTTATAAATATACCCTTTTTGGAGAACTAATTTTTTATTTCTACTAGTTGCAGATAAATTTTTAGGTGACTTTTGGGATTTGACATTAGTGGTTTCTACATTTTTTATCTTTTGAGCTAATTTCCTTTGCTTTTGTTTAAAAGCTGCTTTGGTAATTTCTTTATAAGTTCTTACCTCCCCCCCCCATTAAACATTACTTTCATTGCCTCTAATTTAGTGAGCTTAACTATTTTATCATTTTTTATTGTGATTAGGCTTTCGTTACATTTTGTGTAATAGCTTTTGCCCTTTTCATCTTTTAGTTTACAGCTGATATTGGAACGTAATTTTTGATTTAAAATATCAGAACAAATTTTATTATATGAAGACATTTTATTATCAGAAGGCCCTATTCCTTTTGAAATCAGACTGTCTAGTGAAGTATTGTTAATTTTTAATCCAATTTTAATACACTGCATTTTTGCTCTTGATACGTTCTTCCAAGATTGTTTAGCTTCATACGAAGCTCCACCTAAAACCTTCTTAATATCTTCATCATTTAATAAGTCATCATTGTTATTATTTTCTTTGAATAAATCTTCACCTAAGTTTTCTTTAAAGAAATTATCATCAGCAAAAGATTTAAAAACAACAAATTTATAATAAAGATAGTTGAAAAATTAACAATATGAGAGGTTTGATTTTATATTTAATTAACATATAAATTTTTATTCAATTAAAATTCTGCAAGACATTGGTTTCTAAAATCAGAGCTTCTTATAGCACCACAAAAACCACGATTATTCTTAATAACAGCAAGACAGTAGTTTCTATAATCTGCATTTCTAATTGCGCCGCAAAAACCCGAATTTCTTTTTTGGTTAGCAAGGCAAAAATTCCTTTTGTCTGCATTTCTTATTGCTCCACAATTTGCATAACTTATGTATGGATAAATTATCAACACAAACAATAAAATTATTTTTTTCAAAGATTACCCCTTAATTAGATTAGTACTTATATATTAGCAATTAACATGAACGCCCACCAACTTGTCTTCCTACCCTTAACATATTTAAATATTGTGAATTAGCAGATTTGAGCATATTGATAGCTGTTCCAACTTGTTTCATTTTGATAAACCTAACGCCATTATTAAACATCTTATTTGCATTTAAATAAAGACTTGCGACCGTACTTCTATAAACTTGTGGGACAGATAGATAACACCTTCCTGCAGAAGCTTTTAAATTATCTGCTCTTGTAGCTACATCCATTAATTGATTAGCGTTAACGTTTGAAGAAAAAATAAAAAATAAGAAAGAAATTATAGTTATGTATTTCATATATGGCCCCTAAGTCTAAAATAGTAGAATTAATTTTGATACTAAAATTAAGTTAAGTAAAGAGTTAATTTAACTTATTAAACAAAGGTAGAATTAAAGTATAATAGGTAGACTTGAAATTTATAACTTTGTTTCCATTTAATTGCCTTAGAAAGCCTGACTGTGCCAGTAGTGTGACACCTATTAATTTTTAATATTATTATTTACCGCTAAGTCACTGAAATTTATGGTGGGACTAACTGGGATTGAACCAGTGACCCCTTCGATGTCAACGAAGTGCTCTCCCGCTGAGCTATAGTCCCTTAAGATACATTTGGCTTAAAACCTAGGCTCCAGACAAACATGTCATGAGTATGTATATATAAATCTTTGTGATAATCAATAATTTTTGTCTTTAAGTGTGACAATAGTGTGACAAAAATGACCTCCAAATCACTAAAAGATATTATCACACTCATCTGAAGTTTTTTCCAATCACAGCAAGGGTTTGAAGATAGAAATAGGGACTTATGTCCACCCATTGAGAGATTAATAAAAATACATCTCTTGCTGGATACGATTTACCCGACAATAAATCTTTGTGTCCACCCTTTGATAAACAACTATTCCAAATTAGTAGTTTTTCATAACCAAAATCAATCAACCCTAAGCACTACTTGAGTGATCAAGTGGTGCTTTTTTATTTCAACTACCAAAGGAGAGCTTAATGAGCACGACCAAATCAAATAACGACAATCAAAACAACTATGAAAGCACAGATATGGGAAACATGAATAGATTTGTAGACCAGTATAAAGACATTATAAAATCAACAGGCACGCCTTCATCTTGGTTTGTTTGGGATGGTATGAGGTGGAAGTATTGCAAAGATAACACCTATGCAACCCAAAAGGCTTATGAAACAATAAAAAACATTGAAACCGAAGCCTTACAAACTAAAGACATAATGAGAAAACAGGAGTTACTCAGATGGTCTAAGCAATCGCAAAGCAATAGTAAAATACAATCGATGATCAGTATGGCCTCTAAACATGAAGACATTGTTGTATCAATGAGTGACTTTGATAAAGACACGAGTTTGATTAACTGTATGAACGGGGTCGTAGACCTCAAATCAAGAACGCTATTAGGTATTCATAAACACAGACTTATAAGCAAGCTAGCTAAAGTCTCCTATAATCCTAACGCCAAAGCACCAACCTTTATTAACTTTATTAATCAGGTCTTTGGTAATGATGTTGAGTTAATCAGATGGGTTCAAAGAGCTATTGGCTATTCTTTGACAGGTTCTGTATTAGAACAGAAGCTGTTTTATGCCTATGGTACTGGATCTAATGGTAAGTCGACTTTATTTGAAGTTATACACGACATATTAGCCGACTACAGTAAAACAACTGACTTTGAGACATTCATCAGCAAACAAAAGTCAGGTGTTCGTGAACTTGAGGCTGTTGGAGAACTTAAAGGAATTAGATTTGTCCTTGCATCAGAAACTGAAAGTCGAGGTAGTTTCAATGAAGCTATTGTCAAAAAACTAACTGGCGGTGATACTCTTAGAGGGACAAAGTTGATGAAGTCAGCGTTTGAATTCAAGCCTGAGTTTAAACTCTGGTTCTCAGCAAATCACATGCTTTATGCAAATGATGGATCATTTGGCTTTTGGAGACGTATCAGAATTATACCTTTTAACCAGGAGTTCGATGATAAAGTAGACTTAAATCTTAAAGATAAACTCCTCAGAGAAAAAGAAGGTATCTTTAAGTGGTGCGTCGATGGCGCCTATCACTGGTATAGAGAACTTAGCAGTTCCAGAGGTAAAACCGGCCTTGGGCCATGTGCCGCTATAGATGAGGCTACAGAACGTTATAAGTCAGAGAATGATGTCTTTGGGGAGTTTGTCAAGAAGCATATTGAGATCAAGCCAGGCTCTAAAGTAGGCGCCAGAGAAGTTTACGAACAATACAAACTCTGGGCCAACAGTAACTCAAGTGACGACTATATAAAACCTATATCCGAGATGGTCTTTAGTAAAAGAATGCAAGAGCGTGGCTTTACTAAAGAAAGACTTAAGCAAAATAAAGTTTATGTCGACATAAAATTAAAGAATGTCGGTGGTGGTTATAACTTTTAGGCTTAAAGACATAATTGCATAAGTATGATGTAGGGGTGTAGGGCTATACTATAGGTTCTTCTATAGAATTTAATAGATAAGCTAGGGTTTAAACCTACACCTCTACACCTTTACTAATAGTGACTAGTTAATTAAGTACCTTTAGGTTAAACAACCACCACGTTTATTATGTCGTTAAAACTTAAGCCACTTGGTTAAGATAGAGATACTTTTGAAACTCTATAAATAGCTTTTGGATTTCTTTAAGACTTCCTAAGTTTCTCTCAGCACCACTCATGCTTCCAAACTTAAGTTGAATTGCTGTAGGCAGCTTAGACAACTCCAGCTCATCCTCACCGTCTTTAATGTAGTTACGAAGGACAAAGTCTATAAAGTCTCTTTGTTTGTCGTTAACGAAGTTGTAAATATTCGAGTTAGCTAAAGACACTCTATCCTCTCTAGTGACAACAGGATTTGCAAAGCTTACATATTGAAGAACGTCAAATAGATCACTATCATTTGCGTCTATGACTGATTTTAGCTGAGTTAAGTCTTCCTTTGAAAACCCTTGGTCATCTAATTTCTTTAAAAGCTCGGCTCTTGTCGTTGGGTTAGACCAAAGCCTTCACAAAATCGTCCATCTTATCTGATGGCACTTGTTCTAATATGGTTTTTCCATCAGTTTTAGTTGGTACACCTTTTTTATCTTTTTTAGTCATTATTACCTCTTCATAGAAATATAAATCACTTCTTGATCTTATTGCAGTAAGCCTGACGCTGTTTTGTAGGCCTTTCGGGTACGATCGATATGTTCCGCAAGCAAAGCCTTAATATCAGTTAAGTCTCCTTTTCGCACGGCCTCTGCAAGGCATTGATGCTCATCAAAAGAGAGATCCGTGTGTTTGGGAAGCCGTGACAAGAGTTTGCGAAGGGCTGCAATCTTACCAGCATATCGCGTGTAGCTCGCTGTTAGGTAATCATTTCCTGCGTGTTTAAAGACGAGATTATGAAATTCGTTGTCGAGTGCGATGTAGGCATCTTCGTCATCAACAGCTTTTTTATCGACCATCTTCTGGACGACCCTATCCATATCTTTTATCAACAGCGCCGGTTGCCTTTGTAAGGCCAACTCAAAGGAAGCAGACTCGATCGCCTGACGGAAATCACAGATCTGGATCACTTCCTCCTCAGAAAGTGTAAATACACGCGCGCCCTTCTGAGGCTCGATATCAACGAGACCTTCGTCACGCAGCTGCGCAAGCGCCTCTCGAACCGGAGATTTAGATACCCCGAGTTCATCTGAAACCTTACGCTCAGAAAGGACCTGGCCCATTTCAAATGTACCATCAACGATTCGGTTGCGAAGATATTCCAACGCCAGCTCTCGAAGAGATTTAGGTCGTTCTAAAGCCATATTCGATTCCCAAAAAACAAGTTGCAAAATCAAATATATCTGATAAATTAAAATTTGCAACTGAGATATCAGATATCAGTATTAACTACGAGAGGCCTTCATTATGTCGCAAATAACCAGTTTGAAACCGCGTAGTGACCGACCACTTGTGGTGATAACAGATTTTGATTTTGGCAATGTCAGCCTTGAGACGGAAATTCTGGAGGCCGCTGGTGCCGAGGTCGGCATCGACGAGGTGCGTGCAGAACTCTTGCCCGAGGACAAGGTCACAGCGATCGAGGAGCTGGTCGCACAATATAGCACCGTCGCAATGATCGGGGACGGAGTGAATGACGCACCGGCAATGGCGCGTGCGCATTACGGCATCGCAATGGGCGCAGTTGGGTCGGACGCTGCGATTGAAACGGCGGACATCGCGCTCATGACCGATGATATCGGCAAAGTTCCATGGCTGATCGGGCATTCGCGCCGGACCATGTCGATCATCAAACAGAACATCGGCCTGTCTTT